>WFMA01000154.1 GCA_009177195.1 Bacteroidales bacterium
GATCGTCGTGGCTTTTGCCGACAATATCATGGTGGGGCGCTATTCTACCGAAGCGCTCGCCTCGGCATCGTTTGTGAACAATGTGTTCAACGTGGCGATGTTTTCCTGCATAGGGTTCACCTACGGGCTCACTCCGCTCGCAGGAGCCATGTTTTCGCAAGAACGATATGGCAAAATCGGAGCAATCCTCCGCAACGGCATTCTCGTGAACCTGCTTTTCGCTCTGGTTGTCGCCGCAGTGATGGGCTTATTGTGGTTCAACCTCGACCGCCTGGGGCAGCCCGAGGAGTTGCTGCCGCTCATCCGCCCCTATTATCTGCTCATCCTCGTAGGGCTGATACCCACGGCTCTTTTCAACGTCTTCGCCCAATGGCTATTTGCCATAAACAACACTTCGCTGCCGATGTGGATCATCCTGGGCTCCAACCTGGTCAACATCGCCGGCAACTACTTGCTGATTTACGGAAATCTCGGCTGCCCCGAAATGGGACTGATGGGCGCCGGAATAAGCACGTTGACGTCGCGCATCGCGGGGCTCGTCGCCGTCATCCTGTTTTTCATGTTCGCCCGGAAATTCAGCCGCTATCGCACCGGGTTCAGCCAATCGCGCATCGACAAGCGTAATCTCAGCCAAGTGTTACGCACCTCCCTGCCGGTAGCGCTACAGATGGCGCTTGAATCGGGGTCGTTCTCTTTCGCCGCCGTGATGGCGGGCTGGCTGGGAGCGGTGAGCCTCGCCGCCTTCCAGATTATCGTCATAACGGGGACGCTGGGATTCTGCGTCTACTACAGCCTGGGGAGCGCGGTGTCGGTTCTCGTGTCCAACCGCGCCGGTCTTGGCGACAATCAGGGAATGAGGCATGTCGCCTTCGCCGGCTATCACCTGATGCTGACTCTCGCCGCAATCTCATCGCTCACGTTCGTGTTCTTCGGGAAGGACATGATCCACGCCTTCACCGAGGACCGGGAGGTCATCGCCGTGACCGTCACCTTGATCGCTCCGCTGGTGCTTTATCAGCTCGGCGACGCGACACAGATAAACTTTGCCAACGCCCTGCGCGGAACGTCAAACGTGCTTCCGATGACATGGATCGCCTTCGTGAGCTATGTCGTGGTAGGGATTCCCGCCACCTATCTGCTCGGCTTCCCGATGAAGCTCGGCATCTTCGGCATCATCCTCAGTTTCTCCGCAAGCCTGTTTCTCGCAGCGGGGTTATTTCTGCACTTTTTCCTAAAATCCACACGGAAAAAAACGTGATGCGGTCAAATAATCGCGCACCGACACTGATATTCCGATATTTCTTCATATATTTGCCAATATAACTTAGCCTATAAATATCAAAAATATGGACTTCGCTAAAAAATGCTATAACGTATTCGCCGACACAACGGCGCTGTATCATCAGTATGACGATGTTGACGCCATAGTGGCAAATCCTTATTCAGAGGATACAATCGAGCACACCCTGTTTGCAAAAAACTGGATCGACGCCGTTCAGTGGCACCTCGAAGACATCATCCGCGACCCCAACATCGACCCGGTCGCCGCGCTCGCGCTGAAACGCCGCATCGACCGCTCCAATCAGGACCGAACCGACATGGTAGAAGAGATCGACACCTATTTCCGTCAGAAATATGCCGACGTGAAACCGCTCCCCGACGCTACGATCAACACNGAGAGCCCCGCATGGGCGCTTGACCGCCTGTCGATNCTCGCCTTGAAAATATATCACATGGAGGCNGANACNCGNCGCNCNGACGCNTCTCCCGAACACATAGCNCGCTGCCGGGCGAAACTCGACGTGCTGCTGGAACAGCGCGAGGACCTCATCACCGCNATCGACCAGCTCCTTGAGGATATCGCAGCCGGAAGGAAGTACATGAAGGTTTACCGACAGATGAAGATGTACAACGACCCGGCAACAAACCCGGTTCTTTATGGGCAAAAATAACACGAAGCCCCGCAATGTCCTGATATGCCGCTTTTCGGCGCTCGGAGATGTCGCAATGTCCATCCCCGTGGTCTACTCCGTGTGTCGCGCCAATCCCGACACACGCTTCGTCTACATCACCAAGCCCGCGCAGCAATCCCTGTTTGTCAACGCGCCCTCCAACCTCATTGTCAAGGGTGTTGACGTGAAAAACAAATACAAGGGTGTCATGGGACTGGGACGGTTGCTGTCGGAACTGAGAAAAGAATATTCGATCGACGCGCTTGTGGACCTTCACGGAGTGCTGCGCACTCGCATCATCGCGCTGTTCTGCCTTCTCCACGGCATCAAGTTGAGCGTGATACGCAAAGGGCGTCTCAACAAGCGAGCTCTCACCCGTTCACGCAACAAGGTCATGCTCCCGCTGCTGTCATCGCGCGCCCGCTACCGCGAAGTTTTCTACCG
>WFMA01000075.1 GCA_009177195.1 Bacteroidales bacterium
AGTCCTTATGAAAAACTGAACGGAGTTCAAAAGAAGATGAGAGACTTCTATATAGCGAATTTCTGCATTCCTTTAATTAGATGGCTCTCAAAGGGCTGCTATATCGTACCAAAAGACTCAGTGCAGTTTCTACAAAGTTATGGAGAATCAAGCGCAAGTGGGGAATTAGGAAGCGGAATAAAATTTTCAATCGAAACACTATTTGAACAGAAAGGATAATGACAATGAAAGCGAAATTGAAAGGTACAACAGGACTTCCTTTTGAAGTCACAGAGGTTTATCCTGAAACATACAAAGGCGAACCTGTGATTCCCTTTGCACAATACTTTGTAGACGAAGAGGGAACAATTTATATAGATACGATACTTGATTTCATCTCGGATAAATCCGCTCCCGAAAAGGCGGTGATTGAGGGATGGGTGGCGAGAGATAAAGACGATGGTTTGAATATTTACCTCGATAAGCCAATGAAGGGAGAGGAAGAATATTTTGGAGCCTACATGCACTACCTTCCAGAAGAAATGCTTCCTTCAGTAACTTTTGACAACTCACCCCAGCGCGTAAAAATCGAAATAACCCTAATTGACGAATGACGATGAAAGTAATGACGTGGATAGAATATTTTCTATCAGATGAGTTCAAACAAAGATTAGAGAACTCAAAACCGAAAATCGAAATAACCCTAATTGACGAACAATTATGAAACATCTGCTATTAATTTCCGCACTCGCAATCCTGCTGTGCGGATGCGATAAAAAAGCCCGAGTTACCGACAACCGTAACCGTAAAACGAATATTACCATAGACACGGTATTTATCCACGAGCAAAAGCACGAAATCCTCGTTTATGAAAAATTCAATTTATACTATGGGTATAGCGGCATGATGCACTCGCCCGAATGTTGGTGTCAAAAGAAAGGAGAATGATATGGCATTTGTAGCAGTTGATGCAGACGGAAGCGAATGGATATTTGAAGACATCCCCGAAAGAGGAGAAAATAATTGGCTCTCTATGCCATTCTGTGAAAATTTCAATCTCCCCTCAGGTTCAATCGCCCGCCTCATAGGCAGAGAACTCACGTGGGACGATGAACCAGTGGAACTAACTTAAACTGAATTATTATGACAATAGAAGAATTTGACCGCCAGCTTTGGCACGTAGGAATGAAAGTGGAAATCCTTTCAGGAATAAGCAAGGGGCAAGTCTATGATGTAGTCGCCCCTTGCTTCGACCAAAGGTTAATCGGATGCTTGTGCAATCCCGATGATAATATAGAAACCGATTTGGTTTATTTCAGATGTGAAAATTGCAAACTTGTAGAATGATATGAAAGAGCATTATGTTTCGTATGAGCAAAGTCGTGCGTTGAAGCGACTCGGATTTGATTGGAAATGCGACTATAAATATTGTTTGGAGTTGAGCAAAAAGCCTATTTTTTATCTTGTACTTGCATATCCTGATGATTGTTTGGATGCCCCCACACTAAGTCAAGTGCAAGCGTGGCTGAGAGATACCAAAGAGCTGCACGTGCTTCCGAAGTTGGAGAATGTCAACAAACCCGATTACGTCTGCATCATTACTCACCTGCGCAAGGA
>WFMA01000202.1 GCA_009177195.1 Bacteroidales bacterium
GCGGAGAGAGAGGGATTCGAACCCCCGGAGGTGTGACCCTCAACGGTTTTCAAGACCGCCGCAATCGACCACTCTGCCATCTCTCCATGTCGTGGTTGACGGGTGCAAAGGTAGAGAGTTTTTTTTAATTGCGCAAATGTTTTGCGATAAAATCACTCATAGATGTCAATTTTTTTTTGTCGTCAAATGCTGAAACGGGTATCAACAACAAGGAATAATTTGACAATGAGAGATATATTATTATTCGCTCTGGATCCTGTTTCATTGACTTTATGTTGTTCCAAGGAATCTGCTCTGGTTCTCTTGTTGGAAATTCGACGTCAGTTTCAACGTAGGAAATGACAATTCCTGTTTCGTTGCAAGATAAAGTGTGGGGTAGCAACGAAAACCGTGTTTCAGGCGATAGGGCATGATAGAAATAGACAATCATCATTATGGGCGGGATGATTACAAATACCGCCATCATGGCGACTATCACGAGACGCAAGTCAAACAACGCCCCGAAGAATAGCAGAATCACAGGGGGTAGGAGCAGAATCATAATGTGATTTTTCACCCACTGCTTCATGATTATGCCTGCGAGAGCCGATGCTTCTACTTTAAATGGTTGTGTGGTCATCTCCATAGGCGCAAATATAGAAAAAATCGCCCGCTTGTCCGTACAATTTTGTCCGACGTTACAAAAGTGTCCGACTTCGGACATTGTCTAAAATGCTAATATGCTATGAATTAGTTTGTTATGTTTTTGGCACGATAAATGCACATATATTGGCATAAAGAAAAATTTTTATTGAATGGACAGGCAAATATCAAAAAAGGAGCAAAGACAAGCTAAAGCGAAAAAGCTGCTGCCCTATATTATCGGAGCAGGTTGTCTCATCGTATTGTCAATAGTTTTGATGCTGATGATGCGTAGCCGGGTGAGTCGTGAAGATCTGATGATTGCGACAGTAGACAGCGGTTCAATCCAAACGTCTATCACCGGTTCGGGCAAAGTTGTGCCGGCTTTTGAAGAGATTATCAATTCGCCGATCAACACCCGCATTGTGGAGGTTTACTGCAAAGCCGGCGACAGTGTAGATACCGGCACCCCGTTGCTACGCCTTGATTTGCAGAGCACGGAGACTGAACTGAAAAAACTTAAGGATCAAATTCAGATGAAACGCCTTGAGCTTGAACAGCAGAGCGTGAACAATGATACCCGCGTAAAGGACCTCGCAATGCAAGTGAAAGTGAAGGAAATGGCGGTAAACCGCATGGAAGTGGAGTTGCGCAACGAGCGTTATCTCGACAGTCTCGGATCGGGCACCGGCGACAAAGTGAAGGAGGCTGAATTGAAATATCACACCGGCGTTCTTGAGCTTGAGCAGATGCGGCAAAAGCTTTCGAGCGAACGCCGTGTCACCGATGCCGATCTCAAAGTGAAGAATCTTGAAATAAATATCGCAGAAAAGAATCTCGGCGAGATGAACCGCACTCTTGACGATGCGCGCATCCGTTCGCCGCGCAAAGCTACCTTGACTTATGTCAACGATCAGATCGGTCAAAAAATTTCAGAGGGGGAACAGATTGCCATCATCTCCGATTTGAGCCACTTTAAAGTCGCCGGCGAGCTTGCCGATTCCTATGGCGACCGCATAGGAGTTGGGTCAAAAGCGATGGTCAAGATAGGTCGCGAGCAGTTGCCCGGCTTTGTCGCCAATGTCACTCCGCTGTCGCGCAACGGAGTCATCTCGTTCACCGTGCGTCTTGAAGATGACGGTCATGCCGGATTACGTTCGGGACTTAAAACTGATGTCTACATCATGTGTGACCTGATGGAAGATGTCACCCGCATAAAGAACGGATCGTTTTACACAGGTCCAGGCTCCTACGAACTCTTTGTCATGACTTCCGACGATGAACTTGAACGCCGCACAGTGCGTCTTGGCGAAAGCAACTATGAATATGTCGAAGTGATAAGCGGGTTAAAACCCGGNGACCGAGTGGTTATAAACGACATGAAGCGCTTTAAGGACTCATCGACCGTCAAGATTAAATAAAAAGAAATAAGTTAAGGCTATGAATATTTCCCAATCATTACGTCAAACCATCGCTGAGGCGCGCAACAATCCCGCCTTCACGGCTCTTTATATAGGCGGCGTGGCGTTTGCTGTGGCTTTCACAATGGTCTATGCCATCATTTACTATGTGAGGCTCGCTCCGGTTTATCCGGAATACAATCGNAGCACCACNTTGAATATNACTCATGTTTCAATCAGAAATGAAGAAACAAGNTCTCAAAGCATANCGTCAATCGGGNTGCCGTTTATAAAAGGCTATTTGGAGAAGCTGGAGAATAAGGATTATATCGCTATAACCGGATTCCCCTATGAGGAATTTGTGCAGCCTGTTGACGGCTCGGGTGATATACGGACTATTTTTCGCATGATCGACCCGCAATTTTTTAAATTGTACGAATATGAATTTCTTGGCGGCCGCCGCTTCTCTGACGAGGAATTTGAGTCGGGACTTAAAGTTGCCGTCATCACATCCGACTTGGCGTCGCGACTCTATGGAAGCGTCGAAGCGGCTGTCGGTAAAGAAATCTCAATAGATTATCGCGATTACAAGATTGTTGGAGTAGTTCGTCCCGGATCCTCGATTTTCGACACTTCGTTCGCCCAAGCGTTTGTCCCTTACACTTCAGTGGTAGGAGTCTCCTCGCCATCCGCATCCTCTCTTTCCAATCCTAATGAATTTCTGGGTGAATTTTCGGTGTATGTCAAGCTGAAGGACGAGAATCAGAGCCGTGCTTTCAAAACGGAGCTCGACGATATGCTCCGCCGGATAAATGCCGCCGACACAACCGGATGGCGAACCTCTTTGCCGACTGTTTCAACTAATGCCGAAGCAGTGTTTAAAGTTGAGAAAGGCGAAGATGGCAATGGGGGAGGCTTTATGAAATCCCTTAAGCCCTACCTGACGCTCCTGTTGGTGTTGCTGATAATTCCTGCAATAAACATCAGCGGCATGATCGGCGGACAGATGGATAGGCGAATGGCTGAAATGGGACTGCGCCGCAGTTTCGGCGCGAGCAAAAGAGAGCTTTGCCGCCAGGTGATGTTTGAAAATCTGCTCCTCACTCTTGCCGGCGGTTTGATTGGGCTTGTCGTTGCATGGATAGTTTTGTACTGTTGCAAAAGCTGGATTCTCGGACTCATTTCCGAGAGCTGGCGCTATCTCGGCAATGTGGTTGAGCCCGAAATCACCACTGAGATGCTTTTCGCTCCTGCGGTATTCCTCGGCTCCCTTCTTATATGCGTGGTGCTGAACGTGATTTCTGCTTATATACCGGTGAAATTTGCCCTGCGCAAACCCATTGTGTCATCCATTAATGTAAAGAAATGAAGTTATGCTAAAGTTGGTTTTTAAAAACTTGTGGGCGCGCCGTCAGCGTAATGCGTGGGTGATTATCGAGTTGATTCTGATTACGATTGTCGCTTGGGTGGTGCTCGATCCCGCCATCGTCACCGGCTATTACCTGTCATTGGAACCGGGCTATGATATCGAACGTCTCGTNGCGATNAATCTTGCCGAGATACCNAAGGACGGTAGGGGATATGACGAGGCTTCCGAGGGNCANACGATGGAAAATGTCCATCGANTGCTCGATAAAGTCCGTGTCGATTCAAGAGTNGAGGCNGCNACNATCGTGCCCCNNCTCCATCCCGAAAGTCAAGCGACTACNGTNAANAGTTTCCCTATCGACACTGTCAGCGGAGTTTATTTTGATGTGAAATTCTTCAGGGGAACTGATTTTTTCAAAACTTATGGTATAAAAGGGCTTGACGGAAATACCTTTCAGGAGCCGCCTATTTCAGGTTCTGAAATTATCGTTAGCCGCAGTATTGCCGACATTATGCATCCCGGAATAAATCCGGTGGGACATTATTTGAACGAAACTACCGACACTACATCAAAAATGTGGAGCTGGAATCGTAACAAACTCATCTCCGGAGTTACTGAAGAAATCGTCTANNGTTCCGTNATAGGGNGTTCNCCCGTTGTCTATGGCTACNAGAAAGNGGAAAAAATACAAAATGCCGGANAACTTCTGATGGTNCTNCGACTTAANCCCGAAGTAAATCCTNGCCGCTTTATCGAAGAATATTCGCCCATTATAGCGTCAGAACTAAAGGCAGGGAATGTTTATGCCCATTCTCCCCAGCTTTACACCGGGTTGCGTGACGCTCTTGCGATGGATGCTCACAACAAGTATGTCATTTCCATGGCTCTTGCTATCTTTTTCTTCGTGAATCTTTGCCTCGGGATAATAGGCACCTTTTATCTCCAGACTCGCACACGAAGCCGCGACACCGGCATCATGCGCTCTTTCGGCGCCACTCCGCGCAAGATATTGATCGAGATAATGAGCGAAGGGTGGATTATGACCACTATATCATGGATAATCGGGTGTGCCGTCTACTTGTTCTATGCCAAGAAGGAGGGACTTGCGATGCCCGAAGGCTCATGGTGGGGCGACATGGACAGCGTTGCCGCCGTGCTTCCCCTGTGGTTCGATTCGTTCAATACCCATTTCGCCATTGTGGCGCTTATAATCTATGCGGTTTTGATGCTGACGGTATCTATCGGCATCTATCTTCCCGCCCGAGTCATAAGCAAAGCCCGTCCTGTCGACGCTCTTAAAGATGAATAATAATAAAAACTAAAAACAATAACAATCATGGCTATTATTAAACTTGAAGGTATAAATAAAATATACCGCACTGATGAAATTGAAACTCTTGCATTGGAAAATGTGAATATCGACATTGAGAAAGGTGAATTTGTCAGTATCATGGGACCCTCAGGGTGTGGAAAGTCCACTCTGCTCAACATCGTGGGACTTCTCGACGAGCCCACAAGCGGAACCGTGACAATCGACGGCACTACCCTCGGAAAGATGAGCGACAAGAAGCTTGCCGCTTTCCGCAATTCCAAACTCGGCTTCGTGTTCCAGAGTTTCCACCTCATTAACTCCCTCAACGTCATCGACAATGTGGAATTGCCATTGCTCTATCGCTCAATGAGCGCGTCGGAGCGTTCTCGCCGAGCCAAGGAAGTTTTAGAGCGAGTGGGGTTGAGCCATCGTATGCGTCACATGCCTTCGCAGCTATCCGGCGGTCAGTGCCAGCGTGTTGCCATCGCCCGCGCCATTGTCGGAAATCCCGAGATAATTCTTGCCGACGAGCCTACCGGTAATCTTGACTCGAAGATGGGTGCCGAGGTTATGGATCTGCTCCATTCATTGAACAAGGACGATAACCGCACCATAATGATGGTGACCCACAACGAAGAACAGGCGAAATTGACCGACCGAATAATCCGCTTCTTCGACGGTCGTCAAGTGAAATAGTTTAGACTCGGCAGAATATGAAATATAATTATGTAAAACAGGCAATAGCTTCAATCCGCCAGCAGCCGGTGATGAGCATTGTTTCCATCATTGGAACCGCGTTTGCCATCCTGCTTATAATGGTCCTCGTCATGATGGATGAAGTCAGGGTCGCGCCATTCTCTCCCGAGAGCAATCGTGACCGGTGGCTGGTATATAAATATGGAAGTATAACCCATGAAAGTTGGGGCGCCGACGATTCATCCAATGGTCCCATTGGATTCAACACAGTGAAAAAAGTTTTCTATCCGCTTGAAACTCCCGAGGATGTGACCGCATTTGCTGTCGGTTCTTCCGAAGCGGCGTTCTCTTTGCCCGGTCGCCCCGGTTTCGGCGCGCAGCTGCTCGATGTCGACGACCGTTTCTGGAATGTCATGGACTTCACGTTTANTGNGGGAAAGCCGTTCNCNCGCGCCGATTTCGATTCTGGNATCTCGGTGGCTGTGCTTTCCGAGGGTGTGGCTCGCAAACTCTACCAGTCGGTCGACATTGTCGGCAAGGAGGTGCTCATCAATCACGTGCCCTACCGCGTTTGCGGAGTGGTCAAAGATGTGTCGGAACTTGGCAATGCGGCTTATGCCCAGGCATGGGTCCCGTTCACCACCACCAACATCGCCGGTGCGTCATGGTGTGATTACATGGGATCGCTCAGTGTGATAATTCTGGCAAAAAGTCCCGATGACTTTCCTGCTATACGTGAAGAACTGGATGGACGTTTTGCTGAATTCGGCGACGAAATAAAATTGAACGGATGGAAATTTCTTCAGCGTGACCGTCCCTATGTCCAGTCGGTGGCGGCGAATACCCCTTGGGCAAATCAAATGCCCGACATGGGAGCGGTGCTACGCAACCGCATCATCATTTTCGCCATCCTTCTCATCGTTCCGGCGATAAACCTGAGCAACATGACCCATAGTCGTCTTCGCCGCCGTCGCGAGGAGATAGGGGTGCGACGCGCTTTCGGAGCTCGTCGGAGCTCAATCATAAAAGAGATTTTTATTGAAAATTTATTAATAAGCCTCATTGCCGGAGTCATAGGACTGGCGCTCAGTATAATTTTTGCCCTTATATGGCGAGAAAGCATCTTTGGCACCGGAAATGTGAATCTTGAAATGCTGATTCACTGGTCGACATTCGGATGGGCGCTCTTGTTCTGCTTTCTACTCAATCTTCTCAGCGCAGGCATTCCCGTGTGGAAAGCGTCGCGCGTCAATGTGGTTGAAGCTTTGAACAATAAAATTAAATGACACTGTGACATGAAAAGAAAATTATTGAAACAGATAGCCAATGAATGGCAGAGCAATGTGTGGCTCGGACTCGAACTCTTGATTGTCGGAGTGGTGGTATGGTATATCGCTGACGGTGGCTACACCAAAGCGATGATATATAATGAACCTCGAGGATTTGACTCCGAGCACTGCTATCTTCTTGGTTTCGATGTGTTGAGCGACAAGAGTCCCGATTATATTCCTTATGAGTCCATGGAGCAGCAAAACAACGATCTTGTCACGCTTGTGGAGAGGCTTGAGGCTCGTCCTGAAATTGAGGCGGTGGGGCTTGGACAAAACGCTTATCCTTATAATAACTCCAACAGCGGCACTACCCTTAGCCTCGACTCGGCGCATTACACATCGGGCTACATCGTTCGTCGCATGGTTACTCCGGGGTTTCTTAAAGTGTTCAAGTATAGCGGCGCCCGTGGTGAGACTCCCGAGCAGCTTGCCGATATTCNTGAAAAAGAGCCTGATGCATNCTTTGNTTCNGATAANGTTNNNCAAGGCATAGGCGTCGAACACATGGATGAGTTTATAGGTAAAACATTCTATAACGGCTCCAATCGTGACTCTCTCCGCCTTGCCGGTGTACTCGATGTGGTGCGATATAGCGATTTCACTCCTCATTTCTGGTCCATGTCCATGGTGCGCGGGTTGGGTAAAAATAGCTATTTCTATTGCAACGAGCTGGTGGTAAGGGTGAAAGATAATATGGACCATGATTTTGCCGAAAAATTGATGGAGGATGCATGGAAAAGTCTTCATGTGGGCAATTACTACATCTCGTCAGTGAGATCATTTTCCGACATACGCAACAGTTTCCAGCGGTCGGAATATAACGAGTTAAGGAATAAGATTGTGGGAATTTCCTTCCTGCTTGTCAACATTTTCCTGGGACTCCTCGGCACCTTCTGGTATCGCACTCAGCAGCGTGTCAATGAAATTGCGATCAGGAAAGTCAACGGAGCGACCGACAGCAACATTTTCCGACGCATGATAGGGGAAGGCGAGCTCATATTGCTGGCGGTATTGCCACTGACAATTCTGCTTGACTACCTGCTGACCCGCTTTGAGCTCAACTCTTATTATGGTGGATTCTTTTCGATTGACCGATTTGTAGTGTGTGTCCTGATTTCATGGGGGCTGATGGCTGCTATGATAGCGCTTGGAATCGCCATNCCGGCTTACNGGGCNATGAAATTGCAGCCNGCTCAGGCTCTTTCGGAAGAATAATTATGATTAATACTTGGAATTGATTGATAATGATTAGTTGTAAAACNNTTGTAGCTGTTCTCTGCGCCGTCGCCGCTTTTCAGGCGNCGNCGCAAGAGGCTGCGNTTCGCCCCATCACTCTTGAAGAGGCGATATTGACGGCGAGAGTGAAAAGCGTTGATGCCGCTGTCGCCCTCAATGAATTGAAAACATCCTATTGGACTTATCGCACTTATCGCGCCGATCTTCTGCCTGAAATGAATTTCACTGCGACGCTTCCGAGCTATCGAAAAAGCTACAGCGCCTATCAGCAGGATGACGGCTCCTACACCTTTGTCCGCAACAACAACTTGCAGATGAGCGGTGAAGTCTCAATTGACCAGAATATATGGCTCACGGGAGGAAAACTATCTCTTAACACTTCCATCGACTTCCTCCGTCAGCTCGACGGGCATAAATATAACCGATTCATGTCGGTGCCTATCGCCCTCACTCTCAGCCAGCCCATTTTTGGTGTGAACCGGTTGAAATGGGACCGCAAAATCGAGCCGGTGCGTTACGAAGAAGCCAAGGCGAGGTTCCTTAGCGCTACGGAAGAGGTGGCGATTTCGGCAATAAACAATTTTTTCAATCTTCTGCTTGCGAAAGAAAATGTCAGTATAGCCCGGCAGAATCTTGAAAATGCGTCGAAGCTTTATGAGGTGGCTATTGCAAAGCGTGCGATGGGACAGATAAGCGAGAACGACCTCCTTCAGCTTGAGTTGAATAAACTCAATGCCCGCTCGTCGCTCACTAATTGCGAGAGCGATTATCAGGCGTCGATGTTCAAATTGCGTTCGTTTCTTGACCTAGAGGAGTCAGTGAGCCTTGAGCCGGTTGTCCCAGAGGAGATTCCTCATGCAATTATCTCTTATGCCGACGTGATTGAGAAGGCTCATTCCAACAATTATTTCACCAAAAACATTCGCCGCCGTCAGCTTGAAGCTGAATACTCAGTGGCGAAAGCCAAGGGTGACCGTCGGGAGATAACCATGTTCGCCCAGATCGGTTATACAGGCACTGCCGATGAATTCGCTTCAGCCTACGATCGATTGAAAGACAATCAGGTGCTGGAAATTGGCTTCAAAATACCCATCCTTGACTGGGGAAAGCGCCGCGGCGCGGTGAAGGTTGCCGAAAGCAACCGTGACGTGGTGACAAGCCGTCTGCGCAAAGAACAAATGGATTTCGATCAGGATCTTTTCGTGCTTGTCGAGCGCTTTAACAATCAGCAGCGTCAGCTTGAAATATCCTTGCGAGCCGACACTATAGCCCGGTAANNGCTACGACAACCANTGTTGAAACCTTCATGAATCGGTAAAANATCGACTTCTGGACCTTAACGACTCCCAGGTGAGCAAGGACGAGTCGCGCCAAGCTTACATCAACCAGCTTTACTTATACTGGTACTATTATTACGAGCTCAGGAGTCTCACATTGTGGGATTTCAGCCGCAATACGGGAATTGAGGCAGATATTGAGAAAATAGTAAGGCGTTAAACTCTCTTTTTTGTATATTTGCATTGGCTATGATACTTGTTGTTGATGATGATAAAGCAGTGAGGCTGTCGCTGAAACTTCTGTTGAACCGAAACGGGTATGAGACAGTGATGGCGTCGTCGCCGGCTGAGGCGCATGATATAGTGCGCTCCTCACGCCCCGACTTGGTCCTTCTCGACATGAACTTTTCCCGAGCCACCTCAGGCGACGAAGGATTGATACTGCTCAAGCAGATTAAAATTTTCCATCCCGACGTCCCCGTGATTCTAATGACCGCTTGGGGCAGTATCCCGCTTGCCGTGAAGGGAATTCATGCCGGTGCCTTTGACTTCATCACAAAGCCGTGGGACAACAGGATGCTCCTTGACCGCATAGCTACGGCNCTTGAAATGAATCAGCCTTCCGATGCGGTTGCCGACACCGTCTTCGACCGCTCGTTCATCATCGGAAAATCTCCCGCTCTGTTGAATGTGCTCAACACCGTCGAGCGCATAGCTAA
The DNA here is from genome assembly GCA_009177195.1 of Bacteroidales bacterium. Lineage (GTDB taxonomy): Bacteria > Bacteroidota > Bacteroidia > Bacteroidales > Muribaculaceae > Muribaculum. The sequence continues at coordinate 9,962 of WFMA01000202.1, forward strand.
GACCGATGCGTCGGTTTTGATAATGGGGGAGAACGGAACCGGAAAGGANCTCATNGCCGATGCTATCCACCGCAACAGCAATCGTCGCAATAGTCCGATGGTGAAAGTGAATCTCGGCGGNATCTCGCGCTCGCTTTTTGAAAGCGAGATGTTCGGTCACAAAAANGGCTCGTTCACCGGTGCTGTGGCTGATCGCGAAGGGCGCTTTTCAGTAGCNGACAAGGGCACTATTTTTCTTGATGAAATAGGTGAGCTNGATCTCAACAGCCAGGTCAAANTGCTGCGTGTTCTTCAGGAGCANACTTTTGAAATGCTCGGCGANTCTNCNCCTAAAAAAGTNGATGTGAGGGTAATATGTGCCACCAATGCCGATTTGGCTAAGATGGTGGCTGACCGCACTTTCCGTGAGGATCTCTTCTATCGCATAAACTTGATCACGGTGGTGCTCCCCCCATTGCGGGAACGTGTCGAGGATATCCCCTTGCTGGTCAATCATCTGCTCGCAAGTTTTTGCGCCAAGCAGTCCATTGAAGCGCCTCAGGTCACCTCCGAGGCGATGGACTATTTGAAAACCTTGCCTTATCCCGGCAATATCCGCGAGTTAAAAAACTTGGTGGAGCGCACTCTTCTTGTTTCCGACAAGCCGGTGCTTACTGCTATGGATTTCAAGGCTCAATATGTCGAAACCCCTTCCGCCGGCGCTGTTTTTTCGACCGATAGGAATCTTGGGGATGTTGAACGGGACTCTATCGAGGCGGCTCTTGGCAAATCGGGCGGAAACGTCTCCCGAGCAGCCTCGCTGCTTGGCATAAGCCGTCAGGCTCTATACCGTAGAATGGAGAAATATGGAATAAAGATATGAGAGTGGTGTGGGTGTTTTTATTGATGGTGCTCTGCCTGGCGGTTGCCGTGGTGGCGCTTTTTCATCTTTACACACCCCATGCCGGCTGGATGTTCTATCTCCTCCTCGGCTCCTTGGCTGTCATTACGCTTCTTTTGATTCCGTTCTATCGAATGGCGGTGAAGCCTATCCGCTCGCTCGCTAATGGGGTTGATCTTCTCCACGGACAGGATTTCAGCAGCCGCCTTGCCAAAGTAGGTCAATATGAAGCCGACAGGATAGTTGAAATGTTCAATGGAATGATGGCGGCGCTTAAAGAGGAGCGTCTGAGAGTTCGCGAGCAGAACCATTTTTTGGATTTGTTGATAGGGGAGTCGCCCATGGGAATACTTATTTTGGGTGACAGAAACGTGATCTCCACCTATAATCGCTCCGCAGCCCAGTTTCTTGGAGCGGAAGATTCGCAAAATCTTGCAGGAATGCCGTTGTCGGGCTTTAATTCGCAGCTTGGGCGTATTCTGGCTCGCCTTGACGATGACGACACCGTGACCGTGAGATTGAACAACTCCATGATTTACCGTTGTTCGCGTCTTTCATTCATGGATAAGGGCTACAAGCATCCCTTCATTCTCATCGAGCGACTGACCGAGGAGGTCATGAAAGCCGAGAAGAAATCTTATGAAAAAGTTATCAGAGTCATCGCTCATGAAGTCAATAACACCATGGGGGGCATCCGCTCGATTCTTGACACTGTCAGCGATGTAATGGCTGAGGACGGAGTGGATTCCGCAATGGTTGAAGTGCTCGAGGCTTGCCAGCAGCGATGTGGATCACTGAGCGAGTTTATTACCAATTTTGCCGATGTTGTCAAGATTCCCGAGGCAAATTTGCAGAAAGCCGATTTGAATAATATAGTGTCGGCGCGCAGGGTGCTCCTCGAAAGCATGTGTGTGAGCCGCAATGTCACATTCACTTTGAACTTGTCCCCTGAGCCCGTCGAAGTCAGCATTGACTCCGTGCTTTTTGAACAAGTGCTTATAAATATTGTGAAAAATGCAGTGGAGAGCATCGGAACCGATGGAAATGTCACTGTGACGGTGTTATCCGCCCCGGTTGGGATTGTAATAGCCGACGATGGACCCGGAATATCCGAAGAAGCGGCTGAGAAACTGTTTAGCCCCTTCTTTTCAACAAAAAGCAACGGACAGGGCATAGGGCTAATGTTCATCAGCGAGGTGCTCCACAAGCACGGTTGCAAATTCTCTTTGGAGACTTGCGAGGACGGTTTGACCCGTTTTTCAATCATGTTTTGAGTCAAGCGATATTTTTGCATGAAATTCCACATTTTTATTTGTGAATATTTGTAAATTAAATCTAAGTTTCCTAATTTTACGATTAGAGATAGAAACGGAAATGTTATGTGGAGTCTTTTGCGGGTAGACGGCATCGATGCCTTCGCTCTCGAATGATAAAACATAGGCGGCTCACATTTCTGAATTCAAATTAATATTCCCGAGAGTCGGGGAACCATGATTAACAATGAAAAAATATCTTGTTTCTGCGGTGTTGGCGGTTATGGCTTTTATGCCGATGACTGCGCAAAATGAAATTGTGAACAATCCCAACAACAAGCCTTATTGGGGACTCCGTGTAGGTGCCGACATTACTTGCCCCGGTAAAATGTCAGCTGACAAGGTAAGTGTCAGCACATTCAAAAATGGCATAGGTGTAGAACTGGGCGGCATCTATAATATTCCTGTAGTTGCTAACTTCTATGTAGAGCCGGGTGTGAAATTATTCTATGACACCTACTCATTGAATAATGAAATGCTCGATGCTCTCGATTTAACCGGTTCTTCGTTTAGAAAATTCGGTATGCGCATCCCCGTTATGGCTGGATATCATTTTGATTTCACTGAAGATATCAAGGTTTCGGTATTCACCGGTCCTGAGCTTGAAATAGGTTTCTGGGGTAGGGAACATTACAAAGATGGTAGAGATAAAGCATCGACAAACCTATATGGTGATGACGGGCTCAAGCGTGTGAATGTCCTTTGGGGTATAGGTGCCGGTGTTTCTTATCAAAGATACTATCTTGGAATTAATGGCGGGATAGGAATGGTGAATATGATTGGTGATTCCGACGCAAAATTCCATGAAAATCGTGTCACTATAAGTCTTGGCTACAACTTCTGATAGTCAATTGAGAAGATAATATTCC
>WFMA01000195.1 GCA_009177195.1 Bacteroidales bacterium
CCCAACGAGCCCGGCGAATATGAACTGTGGGTGACTGTTAAGTGTGGCGGAAAGAAGGAAACCCGCCGCGCGAAGATGACCGTGACCGATGAGCTCTATTTCCGCGATTTTGAGACTCCTTATTATAATGACGGATACTCAGCCAATAACATGACTGTGGCTCAGAGCAATGGTACTGCGAAGCTTACTTCAAGCAATGCCAACGGTCGTTGGAGAATCGTTTGGATCAATAAACTGACTGATCCCGTGATGATTCCTCATTCACAGCAGATAACTTATAAGTGGGATTCTATGAACGGAACAAATGACCATTTCCGTCAGCGTTTCAAATTCAATAACACTTACAAGGATTTGGTTTATCTTGACCACGTGCAGTTTGAAAGCCGTTTTTCTACCGGTGAAGGCGCATGGACTGTTCAGGTCTACAACTCAAATCGCGGCGGTACAGTGTCGACCACTGTTGCAGTTCCCGGCACTCCCGTGAAACTGGCTAAGAATGTAAATGCCAGAGGCGCGATGACAATCGATGCCAACTGGAACGCTTACTACTATGTGGACGGCAATCTGATTTCCCAGATTGACCTGAAGCCTATTCTTGCCGACCTCGGAGTAACACAATACACCGGCGCTACTGTTCAGGAATCAATGGTGAGCTTGAATAACAAACTTCAGGTTTATCTCGATGACTGGTGCAACCTCGATAATGGAACAATCCTAAAGGGAGAACCCATTGTTCGTTAATCTTCAGTGAATCTAAAAGGGTGTGTTATATTGGGTATAGTATAACACACCCGCTTTTTATAAATTATATTGTTGAATATGAGAAAACTAAGTTTAATTTTAGTTCTGCTCCTCGCCGCTCTTTCTGCAGGGGCTTATTCTAAGTTGGATGGTATTGTAGTCAATGAAGAAGGAAAGGCTGTGGCTAAGATTCCCATGAGACTCAATGGAGAAATAAAGAATAAGAAGAGCAATGGCAAGGGCGCTTTTAGCTTCAAGAAAGTTTTTGAGGGCGACACGCTGATGGTGTTTCCCGCCGACGGTCTTGTGGCAAAAATTCCTTTGCGCGAACTTCCGAAGATGACCATCTATATGGGCGTTAACGCATTGCGCATGGAATATGACGGCGAGGGGACATCAGCCACAATAATGTATGAGGAATACAAGCCTGTAGAATTTGACCCGAATGTGCTGACCCGCGACCAGATTCGCCGCTTTGAAACATCGGATCTTATCGAAACATTGCGCGGACGCATTGCCGGATTGGTTATTGATGATGATGAAAACGGAACTGTGGCGAGAATGCGGGGAGTGACTTCGTCGACCAATTTCGAACCGCTTTTCGTTGTCGACGGAGTGAAATACAATTCTTTAATGGATGTGAACAATTCGGTGAATATCGAGACAGTGGACCGTATTGAAGTGCTCAAGGACNGCTNTTCCTATGGAATGGACGGCGCCAACGGCGTGATTCTCATTACCACCCGGNGATAATATCTCACCAAAATCTCTCCGNCATTATGAGAAAGATGNTTAAGATTTCAATGCTTTGCCTGCTTGCCGCAGCGCAAAGCATTGTTGTAAACGGACAGGCGGCAACTGCTTCCGATACAATCAAGGAAGCTTTCACGTTAATAACCAACGCGCCCCAGGAGAAAGTGTTTCTGCACACTGACAAACCATATTATTTTCAGGGCGACACGATATGGATCAAGGCTTATCTGACCGGCGCGATAACCCATAAGATGAATTCATTCAGCCGATATCTTTATGTGGAGCTTGTGGACGCAAAGGATAAGCTCCTCGCCCGACAACTGATTGAGCGCAACGATGATTCGTTTGTAGCATCGATTCCGATTGATATTGAGCAGCAGGAGGGGAATTATTATCTGAGGGCTTACACGAAATGGATGCAGAATTTCCCTCAGGATTTTATCTACGTTCAGAATGTGAAAATCCTCCATAACAGTGCTCTTAAATGCAGGATGGAGATCCGTCAGGAACGTGACGGCGATAACCGCATGGCTGTCATTACGCTAACCGACCCATCGACAAAGGCGGCGATGGAGAATGTGAGAGTGAAATGTATAATCGGTGTCTCAGAGAGAGATAAAAAGTATATCACCCGCCAATCCAACAAAAATGGCGAGGTGAGAGTGGCGCTCCCCAAGGATGATCGTGAGAAATGTGTTATCGAGGTAGCAGCGTCAAATGACCACTGGCAGGCGAGACGGGTGTTTGAAATTCCGCCGGCGNNGGACTATGATGTTGCCTTTTTCCCTGAAGGGGGAGCCCGAATTGCGGGACATACTCAGAAAATCGCATTCAAAGCGTTGAACTCGTTGGGACTTTCGGAACCGGTGTCGGGAGCGGTTCTATCTTCCAAGGGGGACACTTTGACCAATTTTGAATCGGTTCATGACGGTATGGGCTCGTTTTATCTTGACAATTCGGATGAATCGGAATGCGCTGTGATTGTCAGAAACGGAAATAACGAGGAGAAACGCTATGCAATCGAGCCTCCGGTGAGAAATGGTGTGGCTCTGACGCTTAATCAGGGGCGCGGCAGAATTATTTACAAATTATTGAGACCTGACGGCTATACCGGTCCGGAACCTGAGCAGATGATTATACACGTGAGAGGGCGGTTGATCTCGTCATTTCCGATTGCCGGAAAGGAGAGCGGGCAGTTGAACACGGAATTGCTTCCTGAAGGGGTGTCTCATTTCGTGGTGACCGACGGAAATTTCATGCCGCTGACCGAACGCCTTGCCTATATTCGCTCGGAGGCTCCGGCGATGTCGGCCGATGCCGTCAACGGAGCTTTGGCGCCGAGAAAACCGGTTAAGCTGGAGATTGATGTAACCGATGGGAATAAGGCGGGACTGAGAGGTAATTTTTCAATCAGTGTGACCGATGCCTATGCGGTAGAACTCGATTCGATGAGTGAAAATCTGCGCTCCTACATGTTGTTGAGTTCCGATTTGAATGGACACGTCGAGAATCCTGCCTACTATTTTAATAATCCCGATAGCCGCACGGCAGTCTACCTTGACAACCTGATGATGACTCAGGGATGGACGAGATTTGACCTTAAAGAGATATTGCATTTCCGAGCGCATGATTATCAGTACCCCATAGAGCGGGGGCAGTCGATGTCGGGAATGGTGAAGACGGGCTTTGGCAAGCCGGTGAAGAATACCACGGTCATCGCCTTGATTCCGCAATTGAGGAAATCATACTATACGCAGACCGATGACAAGGGCAGGTTCATTCTTGACAACTTGAGATTTCCGATTAATTCGACAATGAGGATACAAGCGTCGAAAAAGAACCGGCTCTCAAATTATGTGCTGTCGGTTGACAATCCTGTCTATCCTGAATTTTATAATCCTCACCCTGTCGCCGAGAAGAGCAGCGAGCGGCTTGACAATTACGTCGGGGAGCTTGAAAAAGGATATACCTCAGTCAACGGGCAGCGTGTGATTCATTTGCCGGAAATAAGCGTCATAGGCAATGGGTCAAGATATGAGAATTATGCCGCTCACACCTGGGATGAGGACAGAATTGAGCAAACGAAGGTGAAGACCGCTCTTGAGTTGTTGAGACAGATGCCCGGACTTCAAACATCGCCTCNNNGCGNNCTTGNATTCNCCACGGCNNNNGGNCATATCCGTTNGGAAAATNAACAGCGGNCNCAGGNTGTGAATNGTNCCATGNCATTCGNCTNGGTTTCTCCGAAAGCGCTGCGCCCGAAAATCTATCTTGACAACCGACAGATTCAGACTGCCGATCTGAACCAGATAAAAGCGGAGGATATAAAATTTGTCAACCTGATAGATCCGGAAACCGACCGCACGCTATCGGAGGCGGTGTTTGACGATGATAACAGCGACGATGCTTTGTACAATGAAGCGCTCATGGAGACTACCGACGATGATGACAACACTGTGACACTGCGGGGAAAAACCTTGCAGGAGCAGCTCACAAAGCCTGCGACTGGGCGTATAATGCTCACGTCCAAAACCGGAAACCTGATAGTCCAAGACGAGACCAATCAAAAGGCGTTGACTCTGATGCCATTGGGCTATTCGGTGGCTAAGAAATTCTATTCTCCTAAATATGAGGTGAAGGATGAGTTTGCCGAGGCCGACGTAAGGTCGACAGTTTATTGGGCTCCGGTGATAAAGACCGACGAAGCGGGGCGCATGACGGTGGAGTTCTATGCTTCCGATCGCACTGACGGGTATAACTATGTCATCGAAGGCATAACTGAAGACGGGCGTGTGTGTCATTTGTCAGGCATAATTCGGTAAATTGATATCTTTTGCACGAAATTTAGTGCCTGTCGGGCGTAATATTGATGATTTTACTAATATTTGGTACGATATTGTGATTTCGTGTGATTCAATTTGCGTTCATTTGCAACTGAAAAATCAACTTTTAAATTTATTTATGAGAACTAAAATATGTATTATTGGTCTGCTTTGCTCATTGTCGACATTGGCACAGCCTGCGGCTACAAGCAAGTGGTGTCATCCGGGACCTGATGGTAAACTCGTCTATGGAACCACCAAGCAGGGTGACCGCATGATCGATTTTTCCCATGCCGGATATAAAGGCGGAGGTGTAGCCCTCCCTTTTGTTCCGACGAAGCTCACTGTTCATCCTCTTGGCGAGGGGGAGGATTGCAGTGAGTTCATCCAGGATGCTATCGACANGGTTTCGGCATTGCCGCTCGATGCCGACGGTTTTCGTGGCGCGGTGCTTCTCGCTCCGGGACGTTACGTTTGCTCGCAGCCGTTGCGCATATCAGCCGATGGAGTGGTGTTGCGCGGCAGCGGCAGCGACAAGAGCGGAAGTGTCATTGTGATGACCGGTCCCAAGCACACGGCGGTAATGGTTGGAAACGGACAGCGCCGCGGAGGTCGCCCTGCCGATGAGTCAGCAGACAAAGGCGTTAAAGTGACCGATAAATATGTTCCGGCAGGCTCTTACAGCCTGAATGTGGCTGACGCGTCGGGATTTAAACCGGGCGATGTGGTGAGAATAAGCAAGCCGGTGACCGATAAATGGGTCAAGTTTATGAATATGCACGATTTGGTGCGTGACGGAAAACCTCAGACTTGGATTAAGGCTGGCGGCCGCTTGTCGGTAGAGCGCGAGATCACCTCGATCGATGGAAATAAGCTGACATTCGTTGTGCCGCTTGTCGACAATTACGACAGCAAGTACACCGATAATAATACTACCGTGGCATTGGCTGCGCCGTCGTCGCTGGTGAGCCAGTGTGGAGTTGAAAATCTGCGCATCGAGTCGCCTGAGCAGCCGGTGAACCACACTAAGGCGTTGTATTACGCTATGCGAATAGTTGGAGAGGATTGCTGGGCTCGTGACATCAACGCCATTGAGACGATGGAAAGCGTTGGCGTGGGCGGCAAGCGCATCACGCTTCAGCAAATAAATGTTGAGCGTCACGCCGATCACCAGGGCGCGTCAAAACCTGCAGAATTTGCTCCTAACGCCACTCAGCTCCTTGTGGACCGTTGTTCGGTGAGGGGCAATAATATATGGTTTGTCGCGGTAGGCGCTGGACAGACAGGTCCCATCGTGTTTTTGAATTGTGATTTTACAGGCAATGGCCGCATCGAAGGACATCAGCGATGGAGTTGCGGCATGCTCTACGATAATTGCCACGTGCCCGGCGGGGGCATCGACTTTAAGAATCGCGGGTCGATGGGCTCCGGACATGGCTGGGGCACCGCCTGGGCAGTGGCTTGGAATTGCGAGGCTAAAAGTTATGTGAACCAGCTCCCTCCGGGCACCATCAACTGGGTCATCGGAAGCTCGGGTGAAAGCACTCCGTTGAGACGTCCGTTCAACCAGTCNGGNCCCACCCTTCCTGTNGGAATTTTTGACTGTCACGGCACAAACGTGGCTCCTCAAAGTCTTTATCTCGCCCAGTTGAAAGAGCGTCTTGGCGAGGAGGCTTTGGCGAATCTCGGATATGGCGAAAATGCTCAGGCGAAAACTCCGGTGCGTGCCGACTACGCCTACAAGGGAGGAATGGTTGCTGACAAGAACCTTGTTAACAAAGATTTCCGTGCCATCCATGAATATATGCGATCTCTTGGATGGGACTATTCCGAGCACCCCAACATTTCGTCCAATGACCATCACGACGGCATCCACTGTGAGGTGGTGTATGACAATGAAATAGGGCAGTATGCTTATGATTTCAAGGCTCATGCCGGCGATGCGATTGANTATGACCGCGGACGATTGGGCAGCGACCGCCAGCGCAACGAGATGAAGACTCAAACCAATCGTGACTGGCTGCATCTCAACGGCAACTGGGACGAGTGGCAGCGGCTTGAGTGGAAATTCAAGTTGCCGAAAGGATTTCAACCGTCGCCTAAATTCTGCCACATTCACCAGTTGAAAGCTCAAGAGGGAAACAACGGCGCTCCACTCATCACCATCAGTACGCGCAGCGACAACGACGGCGGCAACAAGCGCGTTCAAGTGATACACTCGGGCGACACGCGTGAGTCGACCAAGGGTGTGCTTATCGATGATCTTCCTCTCTCGGATTTCGAGAATGAATGGATTCAGGTGCAGACTGAGATGCACTATACCCACAATGGAGTTTTTAAAATCAAAATGACTCGCATAAGCGACGGAAAAGTGCTTGCCGACGCGACATTTGATGACGTTGACCTGTGGAGAAAGGGCGCTACGAACATCCGAAATAAATTTGGAATTTACCGCAGTCTCGGCCGGCGAATGAAAGATGCCGCCGATCGTCCCGATATAGGAATTAAGGATGAAAGCCTTCGTCTTGCCGATTTCAAGGTCTATGAGGCGTTCACCAATCCTAATCCGCAACCCCATCAGTAATTGTATGTATTTTGGTGTAATTGAGTTATATGAAGAGATGGAGGAGATGTTCTTGAGCATCTCCTCCATGCTTTTTTATTTTGGAGTTGAATCGATTTGCTGATAAAACAAAAGGCTGTCATCACGACAGCCTCTATGCTTTATAAACCAATCATTATCACATTTCTTGCAATAGAAAAAGTAATTTTGCTATGTATCTTTATAACATGGGGAGGCGGGAAATGGTTCATGAAAATAAGTTTTTAACATATATTTTGATAAACTGAACTAAATTTTTCGTTGAAAATGGTTTGCCATATCAGAATATAGCTCTATATTTGCCATGTCAACTAAAAAACTCGTTGAGGATGAAATCGGATATCAGCAAGCTGACAGGCAAGGAGGAAGAGATAATGATACTCCTATGGAAGCATGGACCATGCAGCGTGAAGGAGCTGATGGGTCATCTTGAGCCGCCTGTGCCCCATATAAACACAGTTTCCTCTTTTGTGAGACTTTTGGAGAAGAAAGGATATGTGGGACACGAGCCCGGCAGTCATGGCGGATTCAATTATTTCGCCGTAAAACCTATCGACGACTATCGGCGCAGCGCGGTGGGAAAGGTTGTGAGAAATCTTTTCGGGAACTGTTTTTCCATGGTTTCGCAGTTGGTGGAGGATGAAAAGCTTGACGCCGACGATTTGCGTCAGCTGCTTGAAATGGTTGAAAAGAAGAAACGAAAAAAGGGGTGAGGCATGAATGAGATGTTTGTTTATTCGCTTGCCGTGTCTATCCCTCTCGCATTGATGTGGTCGGCTTATCGGATCGCTTTTTCCGGACGAGGAGTTTTCGCGTTGAATCGCATGCTGCTGTTGGGAATTTATATTGTCGCCTTGACGCTTTCTCCTGCGATAGGATTGATGGACCGGTTTGCCGCTTCGGGTGCCGGAGCAGCTCAGGGCATCCAGGCTGGTGATGTGTATTCGGCATTGACGGGCGCTATTAATCTGTTTTCTTCGATATGGGCTGTCGGTTGCTGTGTTGCATTCGCACTGACACTTGTGGAATGGGTTCGGATAGCGCGCATAATTTTCAACTCGACGAAAACGGATGTAGATGGGCTCAGAATCTATGTCGCCGCCGACAAGAAGATTGCTCCGTTCAGTATCTGCGGCGTTGTAGTGATGAGCCGGGAGGATTATGAAGGATACAGAACGCTTGTTCTGGCTCATGAGGCGGGACATATAAAATTGTGTCATTCGTTTGACCTGTTTTTAGCGCAGGCGGTGGCGATACTATGTTGGTACAACCCGGCGGCTTGGTTGATGAAGCGTGACCTTAAAACCGTTCATGAATTTCAAGCTGATGCTTATGCGATAGGTGGCGGATGTGACTTGGCGGAATATCAGACGCTTCTCATCAGCAAGGCGGCTAAGAGGGTTCGCTATTCCGGATTGTCGAATCATTTCGGAGGAAGTGTGCTGAAAAAGCGAATCATGAAGATGGATAGTTCAGAAGCCGGCAAGATTAAAACCGGATGGCGTTATGGTGTTGTCGCTGCATCGCTATTGGCAGGCGGGTGGATACTTTGTTCTCCGGCGGCAATGGCAGTCATTCATGGTCCAGGAATTTCATCGGCAAATCGTGTAGCAGAAAAAAGTTTTCCGATGGACATATATGTTGAAGGGGAACGGGTGGAGTACGAAAACCTCAATGGGATTCCTGCGGGAGAGATAAAGGCGATAACTATTGACAAGACCAAGGACCGAATTGATGTTTCGCTAAAATGACTTTCGCAGGCACGAGTAAGATTAACTAATGGACATATAAATAGTTTCAGAAATGAAAAAAATGAGTATTACGCTGTCGATATTCTTGACGGCAATAACGGTCGTAGCCCAAACGGCGCAGATTAAAGTTCAATATGAAGTCGAGGCTCCCTCGTTGTCGCAAAACGGGGTAAAGACGATGACATTGATTTCCGGGGCGGATAAATCTCTTTACTTCAATGAAATGAGCCAACTTGTCGATTCGATGAATTCAACACCCGAAGGGAAAAGGAAATTGGCTGAAATACAGATGGCGGCATGGATGACTACCGGAGCTGACGGAGGGATGGCGATTGACATGACACGAGGGAATGCCCCGCATAAGAAGGTGCATCTTTATGTGGAAAAGGATTTCCGTTCAGGCATGGAGCGCGTCTATAATTCATGGGCGATGGAGAGCGGCTATTATGATGAACCGTTAAATGAAATCAAGTGGGAGATTTGCGACTCGACAAAAACAGTGTTGGGATATTCGTGTGAGATGGCGGTTGCCGATTATCATGGCAGAAAATGGAAGGCATGGTTTGCCCCGGAGCTTCCGATTTCTGACGGACCATGGAAACTTGCCGGATTGCCCGGGCTTATCCTGCTTGCTGAAAGCGGCGACTCGTTCAGGTTTGAAGCGAAGGGAATAGAGCAAACGGAAGGAACGGTGCCCGAAGTGTGGTCGAAAGAGAAATATTCCAAGGTCGACAGGCTGAAGGCTCTTGCGGATGACGACTATTTCAAAAGCAATCGTTATAGCATAATGAAAGCTCAATACGGCGTGACTTATAAAGCATTTGACAAAGACGGCAATCCCATAGGCGATGAGCCCTATGATGCGGCGGTATATGCTATCGAGCCTGATTATGCGACTGCCGGAAAGGGTAAATAACATTCTTGATGACAGAGTCAGATGCGCCCCTTTCTCGGATTTTGCCTGCGTAGAAGCCGCTTTTTTACACGGAGTTTTTTTATATGTGAAAAATAATGTGTAACTTTGTGCGCAATAAATTAATTATCACTTATGTCATTTATTGCAGATAGAGTAAAGATGGATGGACTGACATTTGACGATGTCCTCCTTATTCCGGCTTATTCAGAAATTCTTCCGAGATTTGTGGATCTCACCACTAAGTTCTCACGCAACATTACATTGAACGTGCCTCTGGTTTCTGCCGCGATGGATACCGTGACAGAGGCTCCTCTTGCCATAGCGATTGCTCGCGAGGGTGGTATCGGTGTGATTCATAAGAATATGTCGATCGCGGAACAGGCTCGTCA
>WFMA01000163.1 GCA_009177195.1 Bacteroidales bacterium
TAAACTTTTATATTCATGAACATAAACTGTAGTTCTAAGTTAAAACAACGACATCTGCGCATCGTTGGCAGGATGTGATTTCTTTGGAGGCTCCTGATAGCCGAATTCCGAATCGGGAGTTGCCGAGGTGAGCTTGGGAGCATTATCGGGCGGCGTAGCCACCAACCATTCCGTGCTGTCAAGCGTCTCGTCGATAGCTGAAATTTTAGGCGTCGACTTACGCTTCCTGCGGGGTTTTTCCGGCACCGGAGGAGCCGCCTTTTTTGAAAGCTCCTCGATCGTCAATTTCATCTCATTTTCAGTCGCAGCCCTATCCATTATAGTTGACTCCAAATCGGCAGCAAGCCGCTTGTTTTCAGCCTCAAGATTTCCTACTTTTTCTACAAGCTCGCCGTTCTCCGTTTTAAGGCTTTGAATTTTCTCATCGCGCTTTTTAAGAATCGCCTCAAACTGCTCCATCTGCTTCATCACCTCATCAGCTGTACCGAGAGTGGTGCGAGCTTCATTCAATTCCTCATTAAGGCGGTTGATGGTAGCATCGGCTTCCTCGCATCTTGCGCGTAGAGCGGCGGTTTCCGCTCTATTCTCTTCAAGTTCTTTCGACGAACTGCGATTATTGTTTCTTATATCCGACAACATTTTGTCGCTCATCGCCATCCTCGATTTATAGAGTTCGGAAGTTTCCGCAAGCTCCTTCTTCAAATTTTCAATTTCCCGGCGCAATTGCTCGGCAACGAAATTAGATTGGCTCAATTTCGTCTTCAGTTCCGCATTTTCGGCGGTATCGGCTCTCTCTACCGCATCGCCTCCATCGGCTGCCGAGCCTCCAACCGCCTCCAATTTATTCAGCAGACTACTGATTTCAAGTTTGTGCTGTTCCTTCTCGGCTTCAAGTTGCTGTTCGAGCGTCCTCACTTTATCGGTCAACGCCCGTTTCTGGCGATTGGCGCTAAGCCGCTGGTCATTAAGCTCGGTCTCATGCCCTTCCACCTTCTCAAGATTTTCCTTCAGTTTTGAAATCTCGTCTATGAGTGCATCCCGTTCAGCGACAGTCTTCGCCGTCACCTCCCTTTCCACCTGATTGCGCACCTGAGAGATACACTTCTTGAACGATTCACCAAACAATCCGTGCAAATAGCGGCGTTGCGCATCACGATCGATACACTCCCTTATGAAATCGGGCTGGGAATTGTTAAACACCTCCAGCACGCTGTCAAAAAGTTCTACCGGAATTTCGACATCAGTCTCGGCTGCATTTTCGCTCGGAGTCGATGAAAAGGTTAGCCCAGAAGATTGACGCGGCTCATCGCAGGAGACGCATGAATCACTCTCCTCGACAATCTCCTCATCATTGCCAAAGCCAAACGCATGAGCCAAGGATCTGAAAAAAGACATACTCTTAATTTTTCTTGTTAATTTTCAACTACATCAGGTTTAACCACGACTCCAACACCTTTGCGCCCGTTTATTCCGATAGCGAGCGGAGCGTTAAATTTCACAATACGAAGGAAATCGCTCTCATATACCGCCGGTTGTGAATTGAGAAATTCCACGTCATAGATGCCGTTGTTGGACGACGTATCGATCGTGAAATAACCAACACCAAACGAAGTCAGATTCTGGAAGAAATGAGTTCCCTGACTTGGCTCTATCCTATAGTTGCTCAACGAGGACTCAACTATAAGACGCGCCGATGAAATATGAGGCCATTTTACCGGAATGCCGAGCGCAGTGTCGCTTGAGCCCCAACGTCCGGGACCGATAAGAACATAGCCTTCGTTACGCTCCGTAAAGTTACGATTTATTTTCTCAATTTCACGAGCAATCAGTGAATTATTTGACGATGAGAAATTTTCGGGACGCACATATACCACCGTGTCGACATTTTCAATGTTGCCGTGACCGAGAGCGGTATTGCTTCGGAGAAGCACTTTTTCATCCGGAAGTTCAAGAATGCTGTCATCGACAATATCCTTTTTCTCCACGATGGGGCGTATCTGAAGCCAATAGATGGTCCCCTTCCCATGCTCGTTGATATTTAACATCCCGNNAAATTCTATTTCCACCGGTNGTCCCATNTCCTCTTGNCCTTTAGTTAGCATGAAATCTNTNACTTTAGCCAACGGGAACACATCATGCTNAAGAATATTGGCAAAGGTCACCACTCGCCTGCCTTCGCCTTCGTCACAGTCCCTTATCACCTGATCGCGGAAGTCATAGGTGGACACCATGTAACGGAGAGCGCCCGACTGCGCCACGTCNTGAANGCGTAACTTAGCGATGTTGAATCCGTCATCAANTTTAAACGTGGTATCCTCCTCGNTTTTCATCGCAAGAGCATAAAAACGGGTCTGNNTGTCGCGCANCGCCAAGTCAAGCGTTGAGGTCTGCAACACTTTATCGGCATGCTTGGGCGAGAATCGAAGGCTCAGTCCGCCGTCAACGATATATTTACCAAGACCTACAGCCGTTTCAACAACTCCGTCTTCAGGAACCTCATCATTGATAGGGTAATAATTAAGCGAACGTCCCACGCCTGAGAATGACGGGAAATAATAATCGCCCACCTTCTCACCGACAACCTCCTGAATGATTACCGCCATCTTCTCCTGATCGATCACATTGCTGGTTGCCGTCATGTAAGCCTTACTGTCGGCATAGAACACCGAGGCATACACACTCTTTATCGCATCGCTCAATAGCGCGAGCATCTCATATTTATCTTCCACATGCGGAATCATGTAGGTAGAATAAATTCCGGCAAAAGGCTGATAGTGACTGTCCTCAAGCAAGCTTGAACTGCGTATAGCCAACGGGCGGTCAACAACCTCAAACAGCGCGAAAAAGTCCTCGATAAGTTTCTCGGGCAACCGTGCCTGAAGGAAGTATTTGAGAATCGTTTCGTCGCTTTGATCGGACAAAGCTATGGGATAGAGATTGTTGGTCTCCATGAATTCATCAAAGATATCGGTGCATATAACCACAGTGCGCGGTATCGTCAGGGTAACGCCGTCGAAATTATCACAAATGGGATTCTTTTTGATAATCGAATCGATAAACGCAAGACCGCGGCCTTTACCTCCAAGCGAGCCTTGCCCGATGCGGGCAAAATTGCTGTAATGGTCAAATCGGTCCTTGCGGAATATCGCCACGACACCGCGATTTTTCATCTTGCGGTATTTCACGATCAAGTCAAAGAAAAGCTGGCGCACCGCCGGCGCTTCGTCAATGTTGTTGAAACGGTGCATCTTGACAACCTCGGCAATCGGAAACAACGCACGCGAATAGAGCCAACGGGATATGTCATTGTAGGATGCGTGGTAGAAGAGCGATTTCGCAGGGATGTCGAAGATGTGGCGCTGAAGATCCTTCAAGTCATGGATGCGAAGGAGCTCCTCCCCTGTTTCAGGGTCACGTATCACAAAATCTCCGAAACCGAAATCTCGCATAATCGCATTTCCGAGATCAACGGGAAATTTTTTGCTATTCTTATCAATCCATCCTATTCCAAGTTCCCGGACTTTAGCCTCGTTCTCCACTTCCGACGATTCAAGAATCACGGGAAGATAAGGATCCTGCTCGCGCAGATACTGAGCCAGTTTAAGTCCAGCCGCCTTGTCCTTTTCACCATTCTTCT
>WFMA01000035.1 GCA_009177195.1 Bacteroidales bacterium
AGCTCCACCGCCCGGCAAGATGCGGGAACGGGGTTATTGCTTTGCAATCCTGTCCAATCGCCGCGCAAACCATTTATAGATGAAATAGTATCCGACGAACAACGGTATTCCAAGCGCGAACTTAACAGTTTTGGTTTGCATGTCGCGCACCTGCAGATAGTAGCTGCACAGGGCAAATATCGCTCCATACAATCCCGCCATCAGCAGGAAAATCAGAAATGCTGAAATGGTTTTCTTAGCTGTCAGGTTGAGTTTCATTTATTTTGAGATTACTATTTGGAGAATCGCACCATATTTAACTCCGGGGACGCATTGCGAGTCGGGATTACCACAGGGAGAATTTGAGTCCGGAGTCGTAGGTATCGAGGGATTCTATGCGCTTCAATCGCTTCACTACGGCAAGGGTTAGGGGCAGCACGAGCATCTCGTAGACCGTTTTCAGGATGGTTTGAGCCACTATGAGGTTGAGGATGGTGCCCCAGGGCAGAATGCCGGCAAAGGCTATCGGGAAAAATATGACTGAGTCGGTCCCTTCGCCCCAAAGGGTGCTGACGATGGCGCGCAATGAGAAATTGCGACCTTGCGAGGAGACTTTCATGCGGCTCATGACCCAGGCGTTGACCATCGAACCGCATATAAATGCGAGGAAAGAGGCGGCAAGAATGCGCGGAACCCCGCCGTAGATGGCGACCATCGCATCCTGGGCTTGCCAGGAGGCGTCGCCCGGAAGCATGATGGCGAGCTGGAGCAAGAGCGTGACGAGCAGATTCATCATGAAGCCGAGCCATATCACCATGCGCGCCTTGCGAAAACCGTAGACTTCCACAATGCAGTCATTGATAATGTAGCTCACAGGAAACACCACCATGCCGGCGGTGACTGTGAGAAATCCAAGCGAAACGGTCTTGATTTCAACAAGATTGGCGATTATGAGACACACGCAGAAGAGAACTGCGAGAATGAGAAATGGCAGCGAGAAGCGCTGGCGTGAAATATTGTTCATGATTCTTGTTTTTTACGAGGTAGCAAGCACTCGGTGATTTTTCGACTGCAAAGTTAAGAAATTTAAAAGATTTATTATAACTTTGTGTCACTAATTTTCACCATTTACCTCAGGTAATGAACTACAGTTTTTTTGACTTTTTAGCTCTCCTCGGTTCCGTTTGCTTATTCCTTTACGGCATGAAAGTGATGAGCGAGGGACTGCAAAAAGCCGCCGGCGACCGCTTGCGCAACATTCTGTCAGCTATGACCCGTAACCGCTTCACCGGCACTCTGACGGGTTTCGCTATCACAGCGCTTATCCAAAGTTCTTCAGCATCGACCGTGATGGTCGTGAGCTTTGTGAACGCCGGACTCATGACCCTGGGGCAGTCAATGGCTGTGATTTTCGGTGCCAACGTCGGCACCACGTTCACAGCATGGGTTATCGCCCTGTTCGGATTCAAGGTCGACACGTCGGTCTTCGTTCTACCTGTAATCGCATGNGCCGTGCCGCTNCTNTTCTTTAAAAANAGCNNNACAAANTNAATANNAGAATTCCTGATAGGATTCGNATTCCTGTTCATGGGTCTGAGCATGATCAGCGACTATGTGCCCGACCTCCAGAGCAATCCCGAGATGTTTGCTTTCCTTGAACGCTATGCTTCGATGGGCTATATGTCGGTGCTGCTGTTCCTTATCGTCGGTATCGTGGTGACAGCCGTCATCCAGTCGTCGGCTGCGACATTTGCAATCGTGCTGATTATGTGTACGAAGGGTTGGATCACGTTCGATCTCGGATGCGCCGTGATATTGGGCAGCAACATCGGTACCACCATCACACCGCTGCTCGCTTCAATGAGCGGAAACGTGGCGGCTAAGCGAACCGCAATGGGTCACCTGCTTTTCAACTTCTTCGGCATGGTATGGACGCTGTTGGTGTTCTATCCGTTCGTGAGACTCAACGTCGACCTGACCGAGTGGCTGGGACAAGGCAATCCTGAATCGCTCTACACCTATGTTAATAATATCGAGGAGACCGATCCCGATATTTACAATAAACTCTTCGACGGGTCGTTGCCCACAAACCATCCCGTACTCGCCCAGATAGGTCAGATGCAGTTCAGCGTTTCATTCGGCATGTCGATGTTCCACACGGTTTTCAACCTCATCAACCTTGCCATAATGATATGGTTCACCGGGCTTTATGTGAAGATTGTGGAGAAACTCATCCCCGCCAAGCACAAGGAGGACGAGGAATTCCAGCTCAAGTTTATCTCCGGCGGTCTTATGAGCGCGTCGGAGCTTAACATAGCGCAGGCTGAAAAAGAGATGTATGTCTACGCGCAAAGGGTGCAACGGATGATCGACATGGCGCAAGAGCTTGTCCACACCCCCGAAAAGAGCGAGGAGTTCGCAAAACTCTACTCACGGCTTGAAAAATATGAGGAGATATCCGACAGAATGGAGATTGAAATCGCCAACTATCTCAACCGATGCGCTGAAGGAAGACTGTCGAATCAGGGTAAGCTTCACATCGCTTCGATGCTCAATATCGTCAGCGAAATCGAGAGCATAGCCGACTGCTGCTTCGGATGCGCGAAGATTCTCATACGCAAGCATGAAAACGGCGTGACATTCAACGAGATGATCGACAAGAATGTCGATACGATGTTTGACTACGTGAAGGCGGCGATGAGCGACATGCTCGTGCTGCTGAGCGACGTGGAAAAGGTGAGGGATGTCGATATCATCCGCTCCTACAACAAGGAGCGCGAAATCAACAATCTGCGCAACCAGCTCCGCGCCAACAACGTGGAGAACATCAACGACCGCGTCTACGAGTATCAATCGGGCATCTATTACATGGATATCATCAACGATCTCGAGAAGATGGGCGACTACATCATAAATGTGGTCGACGCAATCCGCGACCATTTCCGCAAGCACGCCGCATAAGCCATTCGCCTCACCGTTTTTTACAACCCCGTGTCAACTTGGTGACGGATATAACATCTTGGTGACATTTCGGAAACATGCGCTACAATGCAGTTACTAAAATTGCATTCACGAGTTTTATGCCTTAATTTTGTTCTATATACTAATTCAATGCGGAACAAAATTATCTACAGCTTTTCTATGAAAGGTGCTGATGACAGACTAAAACTCATGATCGTTGACAACGATCCACTCATCTGCGAATTGATGCAATTCAATTTGGNGGAGAAAGGGTTNGCCGTGGNAACATTCCGCGATATCAAATCGGCTTACAATGCCGATCTTTCCGACTACTCAATGTTCATTATCGACGCTATGATGGAAGACAAGCGCGGAATGGACTTAGCAAAATACCTAAAACAAAACAGTTCCACTTGTCGTATACCGCTCATTTTCTGCTCGGCACACGATGATGAAAACGCCATCATCGACGGGCTCGACCTTGGAGCCGACGACTATGTGCTGAAACCTTTTGCCATGAAAGCTATCATCGCGCGAATAGGCGCGATACTGCGTCGGCATGGATTAAAAGCAAGCTGATGCTTCCTGATTGCTATATCTCATGTCGCAACGAAGCCGGATGTGACGAGGCAGGACGAGGGTGCCTTGCCGGTCCGGTATATGCCGCCGCAGTGATTCTGCCCGACCATTTTTCCCACCCTCTGCTGAATGACTCAAAGAAGCTTACCGAAGCGCGGCGCGAATTGCTGCGCGGCGTGATCGAGCAGGAGGCAGTAGCGTGGGCGGTAGGGACAGTAACCGCCAGGGAAATAGACAAGATCAACATTTTGCGTGCGTCAATCCTTGCCATGCATCGCGCTCTCGATGCCCTCAAGGTGAGACCCGGCGCAGTCATCGTCGACGGAAACCGCTTCACTCCATACGGCGAAATTCCATGGAAAACATTTGTCAAGGGCGACGGCAAATATGGCAACATAGCCGCCGCTTCGATTCTGGCGAAAACTCACCGCGACGAGTACATGAAAATGCTCCACGAGGAATATCCTATGTATGGATGGAATGTAAACAAGGGCTATCCCACAAAGGCGCATCGTGACGCGATCGCAAAACACGGTCCTTCACCTTGGCACCGAATGACCTTCAGGCTCCTAGACGACCAGCTCACTCTATTTTGAAACCATGCTTGTACTGATCGCCGAATCAAAGACCATGACGGCATGCGCCTCGAAAGTGGCTCAAGACGTGTATGCCGCCCACACTCCCGCATTTGAGGCTGAAGCCGACGCTATCATGCAGTCTATTTCCGGAATGACGGCAAGCGAGCTTGCCGCAGTGGCGAAGATAAGCCTGCCCATGGCTCAGCGCCTCCGGCTGATGATCCACGACTTCCCCAACAAGTCGACAGGGGCGAAGGCGATTGAAGCGTTCACAGGCGTAGTGTTTCGCGCGTTGGACTGTCGCTCACTGTCTCCCGCGGAAACCCGCCGACTTTGCGGCTCAGCGGGGATAATCTCGTCGCTCTACGGATGGCTCCGCCCCGACGATATCATCAAGCCCTACCGACTCGATTTCACAACTCCGCTCGCCCCCGAGGGGCAACGCATGGCGGCATACTGGCGGCANAATGTCACAACTGCGATTATCGACCATCTACGAGCCAACTCCCGGGGCTGCGTGCTTAATCTGATGCCGGGCGACGCCGAGCGGTCAATCGACCGNCAACGAGTGGAGCGGGAAGCAGAAATCTGGAAAGCGGAGTTTCGGGAAATACGACCGGGAGGGATCGTCGCAACGCCCAACGCCAACAGGCTAAAGACANTGCGCGGAACCCTGCTGCGTCAAATCGTCCAGGAAAACATCACCTCGCCCCGGCAGCTCGCCTCCATCGAAAGCGACCACTATATCGCCGAAATGANCNCCGCTGAAGAGCGCACGATCACGTTCACAACCGTTGCCGACTGAAACACGTCTCCGGAAGCGTAAACTATTCCTCCCCTCTTTCACGTTATTTATTAAAACTTCGATAAACACCCGCTATGAAAAATAACATCACCGAATTCCGGGCAAACATGGACAAGCTGCGAGCCGCCTACTCGCCCGAGGCTTTCACCGACAAAATAAAACATGCGGCAAAAAAGGCAGGCAAAAAAGCCGTCTACTATGCGCTTCTGCTCTATTATGCCTCTCTCGACAAGGATGTACCGGCTAAGGACCGCCTGATGATCATTGCCGCGCTCGGCTACTTCATACTCCCAGC
>WFMA01000212.1 GCA_009177195.1 Bacteroidales bacterium
TCATTAATTTTTTGGTTGCGCTACAAAGTTAATGATTTATTTTGAACGGCATAGCTCAGATGGACAGAGCGCCGGGTGGACAACTCGGAGGTCGCCGGTTCGAGTCCGGCTGCCGTTCCCCAATTATTAGTAACATGGAAATTTCGATAAATTACAATTTCGGGGAACCACTCAAGTTTCCGTCAGAGATAAAAATCAATTTGGCGGTGTCCATTACCCTTGAAGACATGTGGCAATTACCCGATATTAGGGAGGCGGTGGCAAAGGGCGTTCTCCCAATTCTCAGGCATCTCAATATGCCGGAGGAAAGACTGGATGAATGGAAAGAGCGCATTATGTTGTCGGGCCGTCTTGCGGCAGACGTGAAACCTCCATTTCGGTATTTAACGTCAGACCATCTAATATTAGATACCAGGGATAAAAAACTCTATCCTGTCAGCGATTGGTTAGAAGGGAAATTGCCTGACTGATAAAGAATGATATCTGACCAAATGAATAATTCTTTTGGGCATATAAGATTGATGCGGCGTTGGCTTCATCAGTAAGCCGTTGACTTTCTTTTTCTGATTCGACTTGTTTGTAGAACTCAATGAAATCGTCTTTTTCAATATCTCCATAGCCGATTACTCCGCACGCTTTATTTGCAATTTCATGTAGCTTTTTGGCTTTTTTCAATGAGATTCCGCAGTATTCAGCGATATCCTCTTCATTCCACATTTCACGCTGATGCATACCGGAGCCATTGCGGTATTTTTCAATCCTGCTCATAATCATTAATTTTTTAGTTTGCGCCTCAAAGTTAATGATTTTTTCCGGGCGGCGTAGCCTTCGGGCGATAGGGGTTAATGCAGGGTCGTCGCCTGCCGCCGTCCCCAACAAAATTCAATGTAATATGGAAAAGACAATAGACTATGAATTGAAGCGTGGCGAGATGGTCTCGCTCATCAGAAGGATGGAAATCGAGGACATCCTCCGTTTCCCAATCGCAAAGCATAATTCGGTCCGCAACACCGTGACCAACAATCTTCTCGTCGAGCGTTCAGAGGGACGCCAGTGGTCGGTCAGCGCGGATATTAAAAACAAGCAGTCAGTGATAACCAGAATAGCGTAACCTATGAGAGGACACATCCCAAACCTGAACACGAAAGAGATCTTGCTCGAAAATATCATGGCTGTCATGGCGAGATTCACGTTCGGTAAGGAACAAGCCGCCGCTATTGTAGGAGGAGAGTCAAGGCTTCTCACCTTGATCGCCGACGGCTCTATTGAGTGCGAGAAGACGAACAACAGCCGGAACGGCAAATGGTTTTGCAACGCCGCTCAGGTTCTCCAGCATTGCAGAAACGCCCGCCAAGTCAAATAGCCCTTAATGATTATCGACATGAGAGAAGAAACCAAAGAAAAAATATGCGTGGCTCTTGCCGTCCTCGGATTCACGGTAGGATGCGTCACGATAATTGAGCTGCTTAGGTGGTTCCTGTGGGCTTGCTATGAAGCGGGCTTGCAAATGTGATTACAGCCGGGGAGTTGTCGGTCAGAGACTGGCAATAGCGGTGATAGCGAGTTCGACCCTCGCCCCCGGCGCTGCGACATCGTGAAGGTGTCATTTTTTATGCAAATCATAGCGCAGCGTTAAGAGAGCCCGTGAGGGTCGGCGGCGCGGTTCAAAACTTGACAGCCGGGAAAGACCGGCAACAAGCAAGCGAAGCCTGCGATTCGGAGCCGCAGGGGATGCCGATAGCCGAAAGGCTGATAACACTGAGATGTATCGGCAGCTCGCCAACGCATGGGGGTTCGACTCCCTCCGCTTGCGCTATCAGGGTAATCTGCGACAGACTCCTGCGACCAAGAGAGGTCGCGAAATCGATACCATATAATTGTATTTGATTTTTCAGTAACACCCGGCGCGCAAGCAGCCCCGGGTGTTTTTCACGAACTCTTTTCCGGACGGTCTGAGAAGATAGTCCGGTTATTTGGTTGGTAAAGTTCACGTGTTGGAGGCGTGGAGAGCGAAATAACCGATGGAGCCATCGGCCCTCATGGGTTCGATTCCCATACCAACCGCTACATTATTCTAACACATCATCAAAATGACAAAACATCAGCAGACAGNAAGCGCCGGTNCNCGGCTGTATTATTTTGNCGTGCGCGAGGACTCGAAGGGNAATAACTATNNCTCCNTANCTNAGATGANCACACGCNCGAAAAANCGCAACGGCATCTTCATCNATGNCGAGNATCTTGACAATTTCCGCAAGGCGTTGGATGAAANATCCCCACTCATCAAAAATGACTCTGAAAGATGATCCCATTGTTCTTCTCGGCTTGAGTTGCCCGTATTGTGGTGCTCCAACTCAACTCATAGACGACACTGAAATCTACGGTCGTTCATTCGGAACAAAGTGCTATATCTGCCGTCCATGTCAAGCATGGGTAGGATGTCATAAAGGGACTGACAAAGCTCTTGGACGAATAGCCAATAAGGAACTCCGAGAACTTAAACATTTGGCGCACGAGGCATTTGACCCATTATGGAAAGGAGGTTTCCTCCCTCGAACAGCTGCCTACGAAATTTTGTCAGTTGCATTTGAACTACCTCCGGAATATACCCATATTGTGATGTTTGATGAGGAACTCTCCCGCAAGACAATTGAGCTCAGTAAAACAATATTAACCCTTTTAATGAATTACAATGGCAAGAAGAATCGAAGTAAAGGATAAGCCATTCCTCCTCATTGAATGTACTGCCGGAGAACTTATGCAAGTCGTAGGCTCTGATATCTGCATCTGTGATTGGTGTGGTAACTCATACCTATCCTCAGAAGAAGGAGTCTATATTGCGGTTCTAAATCACTGGTACTGCAAAAAGTGTTACGAGGACTGGATTAAGCGAGCGGTTTATTACTCCGAGGATAAAAGTGTTGAGACAAAAAATTTCAACTTCTATGCATCTCGTTTCGGGCTAATATGTCAGTAAAAGTTAAGGTGTAAAAATGGCGGTTCAAATATTTCCGCAACTTGCTCATCTGCACTATCTTTACAGTAACTAATTAACTATAAGTCAAACCAAATTAAACTCTTTTCTTATGGAAGAAACTAACATCACAATTCCTAAGGCACGGAGATTAATGAGCGAGGAAATCAATGAGATTGCCACCGCTCTTTCTGCTTTTCAGGGTTCAATTCAGCAACCCAAGCTCAACAAGGAAGTCACGGTTCAGAAGAAAGCCGGCGGCTCCTATAAGTTTAAATATGCGGACCTATCCGCTTGCGCGGAAGCCGCCGCCCCATTCCTCAAGGAGAACGGACTTGCGGTATCGCAAATCATCATTGATTGGACCCTCGTCACGCTTCTTACCCATTCGAGCGGGCAGTGGATTAAGTCCGAGCTGCCGATCTCGCTCAACAATGGGGCGGACTATCAGGCGCTCGGCTCTGCGATTACCTACATCAAGCGTTACTCCTACTGCGCGATTCTCGGCATTGTCGCTGACGCTGACGATGACGCTAACGCAGCCTGCGGGAACGAGGCTGTTGTCAAAGACAGGGGAGTCAAGTCGGTCGCTTTCACCGGCGCGAGGTATCGCCACGGTCTTGACAAACTCGCTCGCCTCAGGATAAACGCCGAGCTGGAGGACTTGATGGAT
>WFMA01000222.1 GCA_009177195.1 Bacteroidales bacterium
TTTTGAGTCACTTGAGCAGCAGCACTTCGTAGAGTCAGACGAAGCAATTTAGGATCCACTTTCTTTTTATACTTAGGGAAATCGTCTTCATATCCAATTAGAATATCGTCTTGCACCTCCTGACATTGTAAGTAATCGTGAGTTTTGACCCATTTTCCAACCACTTCCGGCATTCCTCCAATCATCATATAAGTNCGAACAAATTCCACCAATTTATCATGCAGCGGTGTTGGAAGAGGATTCTGAGCATTAGATTGATCTCTTGCATCAACAAGTAGCTGCTGTCCATTTGCAAGGAGAAACTCATCAAATGTCATTGGATACATGAACATTGAGTGTATTCTTCCAACCCCAAAAGTGGGTAGTTCTTCTAAAGCAAATTCAAGAAGCGATCCGGCAGCAATAACGTGCAACTCAGGCATATCTTCCTTAAAGAATCTCAATGCCATTATTGCTTCTGGACATTGTTGAATTTCATCCAGAAACAATAGAGTCTTTCCTTCTATGACTTTTTGTCCGGAAATAGCAGAAATTTGAGAAACAATCCTGCTGACAACCAAGTTTCCCACAAACAAAGCTTTATATTCCGGTTGTTTTTCAAAATTAATCTCTACAAAATTATTGAAAGATTTACCAAGATGACGCACGGCAGTGGACTTGCCAACTTGACGTGCTCCACGCAAAAGAACGGGCTTCCTTTCCGATCTCTCAGACCATTCTTTTAGATATTTATCTATTATTCTCTCAAAATACATAATAACAATTGATTTTCAGAGTGCAAATATACAAAAATTTATTTTTCCAAACAATTAAATCGTCATTTTTCGTAAAAATCCAAACAATTAAATCGGCGTTTTTCGTAAAAATCCAAACAATTAAATTGCCATTTTTCGTAAAAATCCAAACAATTAGCTTTCGTTGCGGATCTGCAGGGGTGTTTTGCGTGCACTGCCCCACAAAAAGTAGACACAAAAAATTTTTATTGTTTAACTATATTTTTAAAGGTGGACATATAGGGAATTATAGGTCCAATTTCTTTTACAAAAGTAGGCATTTTTGACGA
>WFMA01000063.1 GCA_009177195.1 Bacteroidales bacterium
TTGAAGACGCGCCTTGGCCCGCAACCAAAGAAGAACTTATTGACTATGCCATGCGTTCAGGCGCCCCCCTCGAAGTGATCGAAAACCTTCAGGAAATGGAGGACGAAGGGGAAACCTATGAGTGCATCGAAGATATCTGGCCCGACTACCCCTCCAAAGAAGATTTCTTCTTCAACGAGGAGGAATACTAAACTGAAAATAAACCGATTTTGACGACTTAAACAACTAAAATGCAAGCGATTGACAAGCAGAGGAACTTGTCAATCGCTTTTTGTTGTCTTAGTTCGGAAAGGTTTATCATAATTGGAAAAAGCATGGGGATGCGCCTTCTCTGCGCATCCCCCTGTGGTGTTGTTTGGACGAGGTTTAGTTCTTGCAGCCGCAGCCACAACCGACTTTGCTTCTAACCTCCTGCTTGAATGCCTCGAACTGAGAAGCAAACTGAGCGAAGATGGGATTGTCGGAGTTTTTCTTGATTACATGGTGCATAAAGCGCATTGCCAGAACAAATTCTTTGGCGTGTTTGTCCTTGGCGAAACCAAGGGATTTGGCTTTTTCTGCCATGGCGGCGATGTCGTGATGACCACCAAAGTTAAAGTTCAACACTTCAGCCATCTTACCGTCCTTAGCCTCGATCATGTTTACGTAATACGATTTCTTTTCTTTCTCCATAATAGTATGAGTTTNTTGTTAGNAATATAAGTCTTTNTANGTNGAAATAATTNCCGACGCTCAATCATTGGAAGCCGTCTNTCTTATTTCTGTAAGTATAACACCCGNATNGAACATNCAGATTATTANTGAAATATNAAGAATCTATTAATTGTGAAATTCGCCATCTGACACTCTTTCGCCAACTATGATTGCCTATTTTGGATAAATCAGCAATCCTTTTTGACCATTCCCTTGCCAAATTCATCGGTTATGCGTAAATTCGCACCTGCATGGTCAACTCTGCCGCCTGCGTTGCAACNCTATCGCAGATTTCCAATTAACGATTCACTCTTCACCATTTCAATATATGAAACATTTCGTAGCATTTGCTCTGTCAATTATCATCGGTCTGTCGGCTNCCGCTCAGACCACCCGATATTCCGCATCTATGGTTCAATCCCATGGCAAAGAATGGTCTGCCGACAAGGCGTGGGACTATGTGAGCGGCTTGGTGGCAAAAACCATCCTGATGTATTGCGACCAGTATCCCGACGACGCTCTTTCGACGCAAGCCTACGGGTGGTGCAAGACCTATGCCGACAATGCCATCGATTCCAAGGGCAATTTCTACAACTTCAAGAAAGGGAGCCTCGACAATATCGCCTCGGGCAAAGTGCTCTTCGACCTCTATGCCCATGATCCCGCCAACGGCGAGCGTTATCGCGTTGCCGCCGACTACCTTTACAAATATCTGCGCAATGAATATAAGCGCATCACGCTCGACGAGGGAAAGGGCGGCTTCATCCACAAGGATTCCTACCCCTATCAGATGTGGCTCGACGGTCTCTATATGGGCGCCGCTTTCTATGCCGAATATCTTGCCATGTTCGCTCCCGACGATTACGAAGCGTGGTCCGACATCGCCCTGCAGTTCACAACCATCCACAGCCACACCTACGACGCTCAAAAATCGCTCAACTATCATGGATGGAGCGCCAAGCCGTCGGACTCCAATTCATTCTGGGCAAACACAGCCGACCCCTACAAAGGATGCAGCAAAGAGTTTTGGGGACGCGGCATGGGATGGTATGCCGCCGCACTGGTCGACGTGCTTGCCATGATGCCTCGCGAGCATCAGGATTATGCGGCGATAGCGAAGATTTTCGCCCAAGTCGCCGACGGTATCCGTCGCTGGCAAGACCCTAAGAGCGGAGTATGGTACCAGCTACTGCAATATGACGACTCGTTTGTGAGCGCCGGAGGCAAGCGCAACTACCTTGAGGCATCGGCATCGTGCATGTTTACCTATGCCCTGTTAAAAGGCATGAGGCTGGGACTGCTTGACTATGCAGAGTTCAGCCCCGTAGCCCTGAAAGCCTACGACGGTTTGATCGCCACCTTCATAACCAAGAGCTCCAACGGCGTGGACATCAACAAAATCTGCCGTTCAGCCGGACTCGGTCCTTCCAACAAACGCGAGCGCAACGGCACTGCCGATTATTATCTCGACGGCAGCGACGTGAATGTNGTTTCCAATGAAGGAAAAGGNATCGGNTCNTTCATAATGGCGAGCCTGGAGCNTGAAAAANTCAACACCTCATCNTTGAAGCCCGTGACANCATCTGACGACGACCCGACATCGACAGTGATGATATTCGACCTCTACGGACGACGACACNCCACNGNGCCAAANGGNGTCTACATCGAGGTGAGCAACGGCATCGCAACAAAGAAAATAAACCGGTAACCTATCGCGCCGCTAACGCAGGTCAAGAGCTACCCCCCATACAATAGGGTTTTAAGACAAAGAAGCGGTCAACAGGCTCNCTTNGGAGTCCTGTCAACCGCCGGGGGAAATAACAAACTACTAAAACAATCTTTCAATCCCCTCTCTTCTACCGAGCGTCAAGGTTGAAGGGTAAATCCTACAACAAAAGCCGCTTTNTGAGTGCAAGGATTCGTATTTATCGCCGCAAAGACGGGGATTGCGAACGAGTCGGTGACTTTGATATCGTAGGACGCCGACAAGGATACGTTAGTAACGGCGAATCCTTTGACATTTTCATAGAACGATGTCCTATAAGGAACCGCTCCAAGCGTAGCACACCAGGAGAGCCCGCCAAGCGAAAACGGAGCAGAAGCCTCCACGTAGGACGAATAGGCACGTTTGCCTTTCTTCGTGACTCCGTCATTTCCGGCAAAATTGGTGTACCATTGCAATGACACCGGTCCGAAATCATATCCCACATTTGCCTCAAACACGTGAGAAGTCCTGTGGCTGGCATAGACGAAATACTTTGGATTGGGAGTGTTGAACCAATAGTCAGTAACTCCGACATTAAAGCCTCCGATGGAGTAGCCCAGGATCAAGTCAAACTCCTTAGTATCGTCGGGATTGGCGAGTCCCACATTACCCCATGCCGATAACGAGATGCCTCGCCATGAAATTCCGAGGGTAGGTTCGACCGCAAAATCTCCCATCTCCTGCCCGCGCCACACGTACTGGCTCACGAAATCAGCCTTGATTTCCGCCTCTACTTCAT
>WFMA01000193.1 GCA_009177195.1 Bacteroidales bacterium
CAATTCACGATTCGCGGACTTCACCCCGGCGAGTATCGCATCTATGCCATCAACGACGTGAACCGCGACTATCATTGGGACCCGTCGGAGGATGTGGCATTCTACGACGTCACCATCTCACCGTCGGTGATATCGGACTCCCACAACGACACCATCCGTCTTGAGAACGGAACCGACTCGGTAATAAGGCATTCCGAAACTGAGTACCTCCCCAACGACATCCTGCTCACCTGGTTCAACGAAGGCAATTTCGCCCAATACCTCAAGGATTATGAGCGTCCCGACCGCAACAGGCTGAAGATACAGTTGGCGACAAAAGCCGATTCACGTCCCAAAATCACATTGCTCAACGGAGCGATGCCCGACATGGACATCTCCACATGGGCGAAGCTCAACACCGTCCCCACCCTCGACACTCTGGAATATTTCATCACCGACACAGCCCTCATCAAGCAGGACACGCTGATGATAGCGATGGGATATAACCGCACCGACGCCAATCAGCAGCTCACATGGGGCGTCGACACCCTGAGAGTACTCTTCAAAGGCGCCCGCGAAGAAGCGCGAAAAAAGGAGCAGGCTCAGAAGGACTGGGAAAAACGAGTGAAACGAGCCGAGAAAAATGGCGAGGATATTGACTCGATAAGAGCAGAGATGGAGGCTGAGGAAGCTAAAAACAAAGCACTGAAAATAACCGTTCAAAGCGGAACGGTTCAGGATGTCTACGCTCCGCTGCGGCTCAAATTCCCCTTCCCCATCGACACTATTTATCTCGATCGACTACACTTCGAGCACCAAGTCGACACTCTGTGGGACACCATCACAGTGCCACCCATTGAACGCGTCGATTCCTTCTCGCTGATGAACTTCAAGATGGACTTCAACTGGGACGCCGGCGGAAAATATCGCTTCACTGCGGACTCGGGAGCAATAGTCGACATATACGGCAATCCAAACCGCTCATTCAAGCANGAGCTGACCGTAAAACAGAATGAAGACTATTCCCCGCTCTATTTTGCCATTACCGGCGTGAGCGATTCAGCGATTGTCGAAGTTCTCGACAANAANGACCGCCCCATCGCATCGGCGCCCGTGGTCAACGGAGAAGCCGTGTTCCCCTACATGCAAGCCGGCGAATACTACGCTCGCCTTTATATCGACCGCAACAACAATGGGGAATATGACACCGGCATCCTCGACAGCATTCAGCCCGAGGAGATATATTACTGCCCGAAAAAAATTGTTCTGAAGAAAAACTGGGAAGTGGAACAACGATGGGACATCTATGAAACGCCCATCGATCTCCAGAAGCCCGCTGAACTGGTGAAGAACAAGCCTAAAGCGAAGAAACGCCGCCGCAATAAGGACGGAACATTTGTCGATGAAAACGGCAACGAGATAATCGACGACGAGGAGGAAGATGACGGGTTTAATGACGAAAACTTCTTCGGTCCCGGCTCGTCGAGCGGAAAAAGGAACTTTGGCTCAGGAAACCTCAACAGTAGATTTTAAGAACGATGACACAGCAACCTCTCGACAGCTCGCTAATAGCCAATCCCAGGCTCTACAACCTCATTTTGAGGATAGAGCCGATGCGTCTCGATGTCATGATCTACAATGGCGGNGAGGACGACACCCTTGTCTATCGCAGCATAAAGCTCGACGCGTCGATGTCGCAGATCGCCGCGCTTGAGGAAGCNGTCTACGAGAATCCNGTTCTGCTCGGCGACTTCAACAGCATCACCGTGATAATCGCCTCAGCCGANTATGCCGTGGTTCCCGAATGGATTNCCGGGAATCCGGGTCTNGAGGCTAAAGTTGCCGGGAAACTGCTCGTCAACGACGACACCGACACCGAGTTGCTGACAGTCCCCGTTCCGGAAGCGGGAGTCGCCCTGCTGCTCACTCCCTGCGTGAGGTTGCTCGCGTTCCTGCGCCGCACATTCAACAACCCCGTCATTCTTCATCATGTCGCCCCATTGATAAGATATTTCCACTCCACCGAGAGACTCGGAGCGGCAGGTAAAATATTCGTCAATCTCCGAAGCGACTCCCTCGACATAATATCGCTCGGAAGCGACGGTCCGAAACTCGTCAACACCTTCCGTTTCCGCGACAAAATGGATGCGGTTTATTATATCCTCGCATGCCGGGAGCTGTTGAAGGACGACGGCGAAGACTATGAGATTCTCATAGCCGGCAACTCGGAGCTACGTGAAGAAATAACACCTGTATTACGCAAATATGTGGGCTATGTCATGCCNGTCATCTTCCCGTCGACAATGTTCAAAGCGGCGAGAGACACCATGAAAGCGCCATTTGATTTAATTGTATTGCCACTATGCGAATAATAAGAGGAAAATACGGGCGCCGTCGCTTCGACGTGCCTACCAACATATCGGCTCGCCCTACAACCGACTTCGCCCGGGAAAACATTTTTAATGTTCTTGAAAATCTCATTGATTTCGAGGGCAAAACCGCCCTTGACCTTTTTGCCGGGACAGGAGCCATCTCGCTCGAATTTCTCTCGCGCGAGTGTGCCAAGGTGACTGCGGTTGAGAAAGCCGCCGTGCAATACCGGTTCATCAAAAGCGTGGTCGAACGTCTCGGCGACGTGAACATGACGGTTATAAAAGGCGATGTGTTCAAATTTGTGGAGACATGCTCCGAAAAATTCGACATCATTTTCGCCGATCCCCCTTATGATCTGAAAAATTTCGCCGAGGTGCCAGAACTCATCCTCAACTCGGCTATGCTGAAGCCTGAAACCATCGTGATTGTAGAGCACTCGAAAAACTACGACTTTTCAGGACTGCCGGGATTCTTTGAACATCGAGTTTACGGCTCGGTCAATTTCTCATTGTTCCGTCCCGGACAAACCGCTACTGAAACCACTGAGGAATGAAACAACGCGTCATCTACTGCTTAATCGCAACGGCTCTCGCAGCATTTTCCCTCATTCGCCGANGAGGTNAACATGGAATTGCCCCTACCCGCCGTGCCCGATTCCCTTAGAACGCCGGCGGCGCGCGCATCCTATATCGTGGCTCATTTCTGGGATGACATGGATTTTGCCGACACCCTTCGCAGCCGCAACCGCGACTTCATGGAGCAAAACTTCGTCAATTATCTGAGCCTGTTTCCCCACACCCCCGACGACACCATCAAAGCCGAAGTGCCGAAACTGATGAAACGCGCAGAAGCCGACACTACGGCTTATAATCTGCTCGCCGACCTTGCCGACCAGTATCTCTATGATGCGGAGTCGCCCATGCTCGACGAAGAATCCTACATCCCATTCCTTGAAACGATTCTCGACAGCAAATTCATGGAGCCCTCCCGGCGTTCGAGATTTGAATATGAACTTTCCGACGCTGTTAAAAACCGGAAAGGCTCAACGGCTGCCGACTTCAGCTTCATCGATTCGGCAGGGCTGCGTAACACTCTCTACGGCTCAGGCGACGGAAAGCGGTCACGAATACTGATTTTCTACGACCCCGACTGCGATCATTGCCACGACGCAATAAACGCATTGAAAGAGGATATGACAATAACCGACAAGCTCCACTCAGGCGAAATATCAATCCTCGCCGTCTATGCCGACGGCGATACCGAAGTGTGGAACAATGCGAAAAATTCACTCCCGGCTGAATGGATAAACGCCGTTTCGCCCGAAAATGAAATAGAGGAGAAGGAATTGTACATTTTGCGTCACATGCCCACACTCTATCTCCTCGCGCCCGACAACAAGGTGCTACTGAAGGACCCTTCAGTAAGACAATTGATCCACTACATTAACCGATAAAACCAAAATTCCCCGTTTCCCATGAAGAAAGCGCTCCTTACTCTTTTCGCATTCATCTCGGCGATAGCGTCAGCTCAGAACAAACCCGAAGTAATCCAATTATGGCAGAACGGAGCTCCTGAATCCAACGGTCTCGACCCTGCGAAAATGGTAGTCACCGAGTCGCGCGCGTCGGCAACCACCGAGGCGACGCTCACACTGTTCAAACCCGCCAAACCCAACGGCACCGCCATCGTCGTGTGCCCCGGAGGAGGATACTCCCACATCGCTCTGGCTCATGAAGGAAAGGACATGGC
Source organism: Bacteroidales bacterium (assembly GCA_009177195.1). Taxonomy (GTDB): domain Bacteria; phylum Bacteroidota; class Bacteroidia; order Bacteroidales; family Muribaculaceae; genus Muribaculum. The sequence continues at coordinate 4,102 of WFMA01000193.1, forward strand.
TTCTTGGATGAACACAATGGGAATAACCTATGCCGTTCTGCAATACCGAATGCCTAACGCCCACTCGACAATCCCGTTGAGCGATGCCGCTGAAGCCATAAAATATATCCGCAGCCATGCCGAGGAGCTGGGAGTCAATCCCGGAAAAATAGGAATCATGGGAGCCTCGGCGGGAGGACATCTTGCCGCCTCAGCCGCCACAATGTTCCCCGATGCTGAATCGCGTCCCGATTTCCAGATTCTGTTCTACCCCGTGATAACTATGGAAGAGGGCGTGACACATCAAGGATCGCGCAACAACCTCATCGGGAAAGAAGCGTCAGCGGAACTCGCCGCTCTTTACAGCCTTGAAAAGCGCGTCACCCCCGACACTCCTCAGGCATTCATCATGGTATCGGCTGATGACCGCACCGTGCCTGTCGCCAACAGTCTGCGATATGCTCAAGCTCTTTCCGAGAACGGTATCCCATTTTCGCTGCATGTATATCCTACCGGAGGACATGGTTGGGGATTCCGTGACAACTTCCTCTACAAACGTCAGTGGACCGGAGAGCTTGAAGCGTGGTTAAGAGCGCGTATATTTTAAAAACCTCCGGCTATGCAGCTACCTGAAGGCTTCATTTGTGAATTTGAGGAACTGCGCGACGGGCTTCAGGCTCCCGCATCGGTAAGCGTAAGACTGAACAGAGCCAAGCAAGTGATCCCTGCCGACACTGCCGACAAGGTTCCCTGGTGCCCGCAGGGCATCTACCTCGACCAACGCCGTCAGTTCACCTTCGACCCGGCAATGCACCAGGGACTTTACTATGTGCAGGACGCATCGTCGATGATCTATTCCCACATCGTTTCATCGCTGACAGGCGACACTCCCGTCAGCTATCTCGACGCATGCGCGGCTCCCGGAGGAAAAACCACGGCGGCAATCGACGCACTCCCCGAAGGGTCGCTTGTGGTGGCAAATGAATATGTTTTCCAACGCGCGGAAATCCTTGCCGAAAATATAATCAAATGGGGCTATCCGCAGGCAATTGTCACCCGCGGCGACACGGCGCGATTCCGCAAGACGGGCGCTATTTTCGACATAATCGCCGCCGACGTTCCCTGCTCAGGAGAGGGAATGTTCCGGAAGGATCCTGAAGCAGTGGCGCAATGGAGCCCCGCGCTGGTCAATGAGTGTGCCGCTCGACAGCGTGAAATCATTGAAAACCTGTGGCATGCGCTACGACCGGGAGGCTACTTCATCTACTCAACATGCACGTTCAACCGCGCCGAAAACGAGGATATAGCTGAATTTATCCTTGAAAACTTCGACGCGCAGCCAATAGATCCCGCTTTCCCCGAAGAATGGGACATAGTGAAACGCGACAATTGCCACCACTTCCTGCCCGGGAAAATACGGGGAGAAGGGCTGACAGTGGCAATTTTCCGCAAAACGCAAGATGCCGGCATGTCGAGACCTGCGGCTAAACCNGGCAAGAAAAAATCAACTCAAAAAGAGATTAAAATCCCTCAATCGGTAAAGGAATATCTCATTCGCCCCGATCAATTCACGTTTTCGATAAACGGAGACAAAGTTGTAGCTTCAATACCCTCCCGTGAAGCCGACGCGATAAATGCCGCTTGCGACATTGTCTATTCCGCTATTGAAGTAGCTGCGATTAAAGGACGGGATTTCATCCCTTCGCAAGCGCTCGCGCTTTCAACCGAGTTGAATATCGACGCATTCCCCACTGCAGAAATCGACTATCCCGCTGCGATAGCCTATCTGCGCCGTGAAACAATAATCCTCGAGGATGCTCCCCGAGGATTCGTATTGCTCATGTATAAAGGCAAGCCGCTGGGATTCGTGAAAAATCTCGGCAACCGCGCCAATAATCTTTATCCCCAGAACTGGAGAATACTTTCAGGACACGTCCCAGAAACGGCTCCCGATATTATCT
>WFMA01000097.1 GCA_009177195.1 Bacteroidales bacterium
GGTTATGGAGTGCTGTCATTAAACGTATAATGGAATAATTTTAAAGATTTGATATTATGGCAAAGTATTTGGATTCAAACGGCTTGCATGTCGTTTGGGCGAGAGTTAAGGAATTAGTGGGTAACGTCATTAAGGTGAACGTGACGGATAAGCTTGGCAAGGCTAACGGGCTTGCGACGCTTGGGGCTGACGGGAAGCTGACGGGAAGCCAGCTGCCGGCATTGAAGTCGGTAAACGGTCAGAGCGTGGTGGGGAGCGGCGATATAACGATTGACCTGTCGCTGTATAAGGTGGTGACGGCTCTTCCGGCTACGGGGGACCCGAGCAAGATTTATCTTGTTGCCAAGTCTGGAGCGCCGGAGGGTGACGTGTATACGGAGCACGCTTGGGTCAATGGAAAATGGGAGAAGCTGGGCGAATATAAAGCTGCGGTGGATTTGAGNCCGTATATCAAAAGAAATGAAGCCGCTGCAAAGTTTCTTGATGTAAGTGATGGTGTTTATCCTAACAAAAACTCAGTTACGATTGGAACAAAAACTAATCCTGAAGACCCATTAGAGGATATCGATGTTAATATACCGGCAGCCACAAGCGCTAAGGCGGGAGTGATGTCGGCAGAGGATAAGGAAACGCTTGACGCAATTCCTGACCAGATTAACAGGACGGCGAGCGTATTGCATTATGACGACAGTAATAGCAATAAACTTTTATTGGAGTATGACGAGCTGATTAACGGTGAGAAGGAATCGAAGGTCATTACAATGAATGCCGCTAATGATGAATGCGCGGGGGTGATGACGGCGGCGATGGCTCGAAAGCTTAACGGTATCGCAACTTCGGCGACAAGCGACAGCGAGCTTACGGAAGCGGAGATTTTGGAAGTTTTAAAGTAGCGGCAGGTTATGGGAAAGTATTTGGGAAAAACGGGAGTTGGGAAGCTGTGGGAGAGGATTAAATCGACGTTTGCGACACGCGGTTATATTGACAATGCTGACCTTGACTCGATTAATGGGGAGGGGTTTAGTATCGCTAATACTAACGCTCAGGCTTTAACGGAACGCCACTATCCAATCGGGGAGGCGGGATGCTTGATCCATTGNAATTCGGTNAATANCAGGTCGAATCAGATTTATGGCACTTATGAATCGAATCGATGGTTTGCGAGGGGACCGGGCGGGGGAAATGTGAGGACTCGGTGGCGCGAGTTTTTATTTACGGATAGTTATTGGGGGCTATTGGGTACAGTTCATGGTTCATTAGTAAGTAATAATATTGACGGTAAAGGCGGATTGCATTTCGGAGATATAGATTCAAGTTACCATGACGACCATATTACCATTGGATGGACTACTGTTGAGAAAGAAACAGGGAGCGAGGGGTATGAGGAGGGGTATGTCGCAAAGAACATTTATGCTGCGACGGCGACNACTGCGGGTGTNATGAGCGCTGCGGACAAGCGGTTGNTTGANAATAACTATATGTTTCATATNCTGATTCCNAAGTCGGTGAATATCACCTACGAGGAGAATTTTANGGACTTGTCCGGGGGTATAATGATCAATGGAGTTCCAAAGGCGAGCGGGAGTGCTGAGTATGCGCGGCTTGAGAGTGAGCTTATGAAGCTGTTTGAACCGATCGGCTGGGATAATGCGCCTTATGGGGTGCTTGACAGAGTGGTGATTGAGAGGATTGACAGCGAGGACGCTCATTATGTGTATCGCTACGAGGGGTTGGATGCGGACGGCTGGGCGCTGTTTTATAATAGGATTTCAACGAAGGAAAATCGATATTATCTGTACCACGACGGGACGGATTTGTTGATAGGTAGATAGGAGGGATTTTGATATGAAAGGAAGTCATAATTCGTTGACGTTCGGGAAGCCGTTGAGGTGGTGGGGCTGGTTGTGCTCGGCTGTGTGGCGGTGCCAGCGTAAAGGTATCGCCGGGCAGGTGGCGGCGGGTTGTCGGGTGTTTGACATCAGGTTTGCCCGACGTAGGGGTGCTAAGTATGACGTTGAAAATATGTGGGTGGCGGCTCATGGCGTGGTGGACTTGGCGGTGAACCCTGTGGCGGCTATCGGGGAGATTGCAAGGCTGTGCCCGGGGGCAATAGTGAGGGTGACACTCGAAAAGGAACGTGAGGNGACNGACCGGAAGTATTTCCAATGCACATGCCGGCAGCTTGAAGAGCGGTTTCCTGATGTGGTTTTCTTCAACGGACGGTTGAAACCGGGCTGGGAAAAACTCTACACTTTCTCCGGCGAGGAGGGCTTGGAGGGGTCGCTTGTTCAGCACTGCGGGTCGATGTCGGGGCAATGGTGGGGCAAGGTGCTGCCGGGGCTGTG
>WFMA01000140.1 GCA_009177195.1 Bacteroidales bacterium
ACAATAGTTAAAGTTTGTAGTTGCAGTAAAAAAATATCGTTTTTCCTATTGCATATTAAAATTATTATGTACCTTTGTATCGTAATCAATTTGTAACACGTTTGTGAAGCATTTGAGATTATAATTTTAATATTTGCACTACTTACTTAAAAAAACTTTCAACTATGGCTTCTTCAACATTTCAAACAAGACTTCTCGATCTTCAAAGCAATCTTTTAAACTTTGCATATACACTGACTGCTAACCGCGACGACGCTTATGATCTTCTTCAGGACACCACTCTCAAGGCTCTTGACAACGAAGACAAGTATGTTGACAACACAAATTTCAAAGGATGGGTCTTCACCATCATGCGCAACATCTTCATCAACAACTACCGCAAGGTCGTTCGCTCGGCAACCGTCATCGACCAGACTGAGGANCTCTACCANCTGAACCTCCCGCAGGACTCTGGCTTCGAAACTCCCGACGGATCAATCGCAGCCAACGAAATCACCGCAGCCATCGACTCTTTCGCCGATGAATACCGCATCCCCTTCTCGATGCACGTTGCAGGATACAAGTACAATGAAATCGCTGAGCAGATGAACCTGCCCCTCGGAACAATCAAGAGCCGCATCTTCTTCGCACGCCAGCGCCTTCAGGAAATGTTGAAAGACTACCGTTAATTCGGAAGAACAGAATGTAGAAGAACTCCCAAATAGTTGAAGAAAAATGGGGCTGCGGCAAAAGAGCTCATACGCCCCTCAAAAGAGACACGATAAGGATGCCCGATAGAGGGTGTCCTTATTTTTCTTATAGCCGACACCGCCACCACATTCCATATTAGGACGCAACACTCATTCATTCAAAAAAGAATTTGTAAATTTGCGTCATGTACCAAAACATATACAACATAATCGTTGCTGCCGGAAGCGGATCGCGCTTCGGAGCCGACCTGCCAAAACAATATTGCCTGTTTTGCCGCCGCCCCTTGCTAATGACGACAATCGATCGATTTCGCCAAGCGCTTCCGGGAAGCAACATCCTCCTTGTTATAAACCGTAACCACAACGAGCTGTGGGAAAATCAATGCCGGGAGCATCATTTTGAGTCCCCGGCAATTGTGTTTGGCGGCGACTCACGATGGGCTTCCGTAAAGAACGCTATCGACACCATCCCATCGCCGTTATCCGACGACACTATAATCACCGTCCACGACGGCGCCCGTCCGCTCGTTTCGGCACAACTGATAGAACGGGTGATTTCGCCGGTAGCAGCAGGGAAACCCGGAGCGATACCAGTAACCCCCGTAAACGAATCGCTCCGCATCCTGACCGATGACGAAAACGGCTCGGCTCCGGTCGATCGCTCACGCTACCGCTCGGTTCAAACACCGCAGGCATTCAACGGAGCACTCCTCAAGGACGCCTATCGCCTCCCCTATCAAGCAAGCTTCACCGACGACGCATCAGTCATGGCGGCAGCCGGGCATACGCGCATGGAACTCGTCGAAGGCGATGCCGCCAACATAAAGGTAACAATGCCTGCCGACATAAAAATCGCGGAACTCCTCAACGACCGGCAATGAACAGGCTCAGGGAACTTGACATAAAATTTCTGAAAGGGATAGGTCCGAAACGCGCTGAATTGCTTGGAAAGCAGCTCGGGATAAAGACCTATCACGATATGCTGTTTCATTTTCCCACGCGCTATCTTGACAGATCATCGCTCTACAGCATTTCGCAATTTCAAGAAAACATGCCCCACGTGCAGGTGAAAGGCAGGTTCATCGCCATGTCGGTGCAAGGCGAAGGCGCCAAGACTCGACTGGTGGGCGTGTTCACCGACGGCAAGACCACAATGGAGGTAGTTTGGTTCCGACGCATAAAACAATTGCGGGACAGCTATCACATCGGCAGAGAATACATAATCTTCGGCAAACCGGAACTATTCAACAACCGATGGAGCATGGTACACCCCGAAATCGACACCCCAGAGTCGGCAAGCGCACAGATAGGAATGCGCGGAGTGTACCCGCTAACCGACACGCTCCGCAACCAGGGCATTGCATCCAAGCAAATTTTCACCTGGGTCCAAACCATACTCAACGCCAATCAAAACATCCGCGAGACCCTCCCGGAAGAATTGATCAAACGACTGCGGCTCATGCCACTGAGAGAGGCGTTGATGAACATCCACAACCCGAAGTCGGTCGATAAGCTCAACGCCGCCAGAGTAAGGCTCAAATTTGAAGAGCTCTTTTATCTCCAGCTCAACATATTGCGCTATTCAAAGCAGCGGAGCACCCAACTGCCGGGATTCAGATTTCCGCGAATAGGGGAATATTTCAACCGATTCTATTCGGAGCAGCTCCCATTCGAGCTGACAAACGCGCAAAAAAGAGTAATCAAAGAGATTCGCGCAGACATGGCGACCGGAAGGCAGATGAACCGCCTGCTCCAGGGCGACGTAGGGAGCGGAAAAACTCTAGTGGCGCTCCTGTGTATGCTTATAGCCCTCGACAACTCCACCCAAGCGTGCCTGATGGCGCCTACCGAAATCCTCGCCACCCAGCACTACGAAACGCTGTCGAAGCTNGCTTCGGCGATCGGCGTCAACATTAAACTCCTCACCGGTTCCACCCGAAAAAAAGAACGCGACATCATNCACTCNCAGCTTGAGGACGGCTCCTTACATATATTAATAGGNACCCATGCCGTGATCGAAGACAGTGTGAAATTCAAGAACCTCGGATTCGTAGTCATTGACGAGCAACACCGATTTGGNGTNGCNCAGCGCGCGCGGCTTTGGAACAAAAANACCNCCGCGCCCCNCGTGCTTGTAATGACCGCCACGCCCATACCACGCACATTGGCGATGACCGTATATGGAGATTTAAGCGTATCGGTAATCGACGAACTGCCTCCGGGAAGGAAGCCTGTAACGACGCTCTTGCGCTATGACTCGGCTCGAATGAGCGTGTATCAAGGAATCGGGAAACAGCTTAGGGAGGGACGGCAAGCCTATATAGTTTATCCGCTGATAAAAGAAAACGAAAAGCTGGATTTGAGATGCCTCGAAGAGGGGTATCAGCTCATAAAAGAGACGTTCCCGCAATACAAAGTGTGTTATGTCCACGGACAAATGAAGCCGTCAGAAAAAGAACACCAGATGTCGCTTTTCATGTCGGGAGAGGCGCGCATCCTTGTCGCCACAACCGTTATCGAGGTGGGAGTGAACGTGCCAAACGCTACAGTCATGCTGATCGAAAACGCAGAACGGTTCGGATTGTCACAGCTTCATCAACTGAGAGGGCGCGTGGGNCGCGGCTCGGCAATGAGCTATTGCATCCTCATGTCGCATGAGAAAATCACCAAGGAAACCAAAAAGCGCCTCGAGATAATGACATCGACCACTGACGGTTTTGTCATTGCGGAAGCCGACATGCAGATGCGCGGTCCCGGCGACATAGAAGGCACTATGCAAAGCGGGATTCCATTTGAATTGCACATAGCCAATCTCGCAACCGACGGGCAGCTCGTTCAGCTCGCGCGCGACACGGCTTCCGACATTCTGGACCGAGACCCCTCCCTCTCCTTGCCGCAAAACCGATTGCTGCTCCAAGAGCTCGCACAATCATCGGGACACAGCATCGACTGGTCAAGAATAAGCTGACGAGAACACGAGCATCAGTTTAACATTATTTAACCGCATCAACATTCTCAAACCCCGTTTTGTTCAAAATATGTTTTAAAACATGTTTTGTGTATAACACTACCAATCAGCGTATTACCCGCAAGATTTTTCGGGAGTAAATTTTATTTTCACTTTTTTAAAAGCAAAAATATTCCATTGCGGAAATTTTTCCCTATATTTGGAATACAAACCACGAGAAAGTTAACAAATTAAAATTTCGGAAAAGGAACTTTCTCTTATAAAGAATTCCTTTCCGACAGTATAATTTGCTCTTACTCACAAACAAGAAAAACCTGAAAATCGAATGCAATTGAATTTAAAGACAATAGTACTTACAGCTCTTGCGCTGACTTCAATGTCGGTAGCAGCTGTTGACTTGTCGACACGCCGCCCCGCACAGCACGATGCTGAGCACAAAGATCTCTTAGCATATCAAACCACTGTAACCGAACAAATAAAGCTCAAGGAAACCCTCGACTACATGGACAACATGTTCAAGGAAGAGGAAGAGCCGGAGCTTGACATCTACACAGAAGGATGGGACAGCCAGTTGGTAAACGCTTACACCGGCGCTTCAGTCCCCGACTCAAAGGTGATCGATGTTTCTAATTTCTCAATGCCGACTCCCGGCTACGTTACATCGCCCTACGGATATCGCCGCCGCTTCCGCCGCATGCACAAAGGAGTGGACCTCAAGGTGCAGATCGGCGATACAATCCGCGCAGCATTTGACGGTAAAGTGAGATTGACCCGCTACGAACGCCGCGGCTACGGCTACTACGTGATCGTACGCCACGAAAACGGACTCGAAACCGTGTATGGACACCTGTCGCGGTTCCTCGTTAAACCGGATGAATATGTTAAAGCCGGCGACCCCATCGCGCTTGGCGGCAACACCGGACGCTCCACCGGTCCTCACCTCCACTTCGAAACGCGCTTCATGGGCTACGCTATCAACCCGGCGGCAATATTCGATTTCGAAAACCAGACAACCCACACTGACCACTTCACTTTCACAAAGAGCAACTATACCGAATCAAGAAATTACGCTCCCGCGAAAAAGACCTCAACCAAGGCGATCGCATCGACAGCAAGCACAGTGAAAGTAAGAAAAGGCGACACACTCTCCAAGATCGCAAGCCGAAATGGCACAACCGTAGCTCAACTATGCCGACTTAACGGCATCAGCACGAAAACAAAGCTTACCATAGGAAAGCGTCTGAGAGTTAAATAATAAACAATATCGCTTCATATTTCACACGATAAAAAGGCTCGCAAAAGCGAGCCTTTTGTGTTAAGCATGCCGCTAAAAGGACCCGTTTATTGACATCAACAAGTTAAAAACTCGTTAATAAATATCCTTGATATCGGTTTTGAAATGTGATATTAAGTAGCTATCTTTGCAACGTGAATTCGATAACCCGACATATAGAATACCTGATCCTGCGCCATGACTGCGTGATAGTGCCCGACCTCGGCGCATTTATCGCCCAGTATATCCCTGCAAGAATCGATGAAGAGTCGGGCTTCATAATTCCACCGGCACGCGAGCTTTCATTTAACAGCCAGGTCGCGCATAACGACGGGTTGCTTGCTGCGTCAATAGCCCGCTCGACAGGCACGACATTCGACATTGCGCTGTCGTCAATAGAAAATCAGGTCGCATCACTCAAATCGCAAATCGAGAATTGCGGAGAGTTCGCCGTCGGCAGATTGGGCGTTCTCAGACAAAACACAGAGGGAAACCTCGCTTTTGAGCCATTCAAATCAACGGCACTCTCGCCCCGGCTTATAGGGCTTCCCTCATTTACCGTCAACCCATACGTCGTGTCGTCAAGTTCCAACAACGACGCGCCGACACGCAACCGAGTAAGGCACATTTTCAATACAGCTTTCCGTGCAGCCGCATCAGTAGCGCTGCTCATAGGTCTGGGCGTGATGCTCTCGACACCTGTAATCGAGCATCAGGCTGAAATGGCAGGATTCGGGAAAAGCATCACTTTCTTTCAATCTCAAGCTGAGGAGATAGAAATTCCCAACCCCAATCAGACACTGTCATTCTCCAATGTCAATCCAGAGAAGGCAACCGCAATTTTCACACCGGAGAGAGTTGACGGAGCATCATCCGTTCAAGAAAAACCGGCACAACTTCCGGCAAATGACGCTTCTTATTTTCTAATAGTCGCATCCCTGCCCACTCAGGCAAAAGCCGAAGAATATATAGCCGCCCATCCCGACAGCTGCCTAAAGATTCTTGCGTCGGGCGATCGCTACCGCATCTACACTGCTTCAGGAGCAACCTACAACGAAGTGTTTTCCATTCTCTCAGCTGAAGACACCTCAACCAAATATCCTGACGCATGGATTTACCGCCGCTAACAAGCGAAAAACAGGAAACCCCAATCCCCCATTATATGAATAATTTCCATGACCTGATAGTGAATCGACGCAGCATACGCCGATTTACCGAAGAGGAAGTATCTGCCGAAGACGTAAAAACAATTATGGAAGCAGCATTAATGGCTCCGACTTCTAAAAACTCCCGCCCTTGGCAGTTTGTCCTTGTTGAAGAAACATCGAAACTTGAAGCTCTGAGCAAATGCAAAGAGAGCGGAGCCCATCCCATTGCAGGATGCGCCCTCGCCATAATAGTGGCTTGCGATGTAGAAGCGACCGACCCTTGGATTGAAGACGCGTCGATAGCCGCCACGTTTATCCAGCTCCAGGCTGCCGACCTGGGGCTCGGATCATGCTGGATACAGGTGAGAGGCAGGTATACCGACAACGACATCCAGTCAGAGACCTACGTGCAAAACATCCTTGACATGCCCGACACCATTCTTCCGGTTTGCATCATAGCCATAGGGCATAAGGATGAAGAACGCAAGCCTCAAGACATCGATAAGCTTAAGTGGGAGAAAGTCCATATCGGCACATGGAGAGAACGCTAAGCGCCGTCATCATCGGATCGGGCAACGTAGCCACTCATCTTGCAAAAAAATTAAGCGAATCGGTCAAGATTTCACAAATCTACAGCCGGAACATAGATCATGCGCGACAACTCGCCGACATCGTCGGCAGCTCGGCAATCGACNATCTCGACNATATAGACCGAGAAGCAGACATCTACATCATTTCNGTGAACGACNACGCCATCCAAGAGATCGTGTCGAAAACATGCCGAAACGATTCATTGTGGGTACACACATCGGGGTCGGTTCCGATGGAAGCCCTCAAAAATCTTAGCCCGCGACACGGCGTCCTGTATCCCATGCAGACATTCTCAAAGGACGTTGACGTGGAGATGGATAAAGTTCCCATATTTATAGAGGGGAGCGACGACGCCACGCTGGAGGATATACGCCTATTCGCCGAGAAAATAAGCCCCAATGTAAGTATCGCTGACAGCGATGCTCGAAAAAAGCTACACATTGCGGCGGTTTTTGCATGTAACTTCACAAACTATTTGTGGGGATTCTCTGTTGATATATTAGAAACGATCGGGCTGGACCTGCATGTAATGGAGCGGCTTGTAAAAGCCACTTTCGAAAAAGCGCTTAAAGTGTCTCCTCACGAGGGACAGACAGGACCTGCAAGAAGAAACGACCGGGCAACCATCGAGAAGCACCTTGAGGCGCTTAAAGGGGAAGCCAAAGAGCTGTATTCACTATTATCGCAAAACATAATAAAGAAATTTCATCACAATGAGCAAAGTCAACTATGACCTCACCCAAATAAAAGCCATNGCCNTTGACGTAGACGGCGTATTNTCACCGTCGACAATACCGTTGGGTCCTGANGGAATCCCGACAAGGATGGTAAANATCAAGGACGGCTTTGCCATTCAACTTGCAGTTAAACGAGGCTACAAACTTGCAATCATCACCGGAGCCGACAGCTCGGCAATCATCACCCGATACCGCGCGCTTGGCATAAAAGACATTTTCACAAAATGTGGAACAAAAATCGAAGTATTCCGGCAGTGGATTGTTGACAACGGTATCTTGCAGGAACATGCGGCATTTGTTGGCGACGATCTGCCCGACTATGAGTCGATGATTCATGCAGGATTGTCAGTAGCGCCTGCCGACGCTGCAGACGAAATAAAAGAAATCGCCACATACATCTCTCCCGTAAAAGGAGGATATGGCGTGGCGCGAGATATACTTGAGGAGATAATGAAAGCTCAGGACAACTGGGCAACATCTAAAAATGAAAAAGCTTTTGGCTGGTAACTAAAACTATGGCACGTAACCCGTTAGAAAATCTTGGACGCTATAGCGTCATCCTGGCGAGTCATTCACCTCGCCGTCGTGAATTATTGTCAATGATGGCGATAGATTTCGATATTGCCAACAACATTGAAGTCGATGAATCCTATCCCGAAAACATGGCGCTTGAAGATGTTGCCGGGTACTTGTCATACAAGAAAGCGTATGCCTACAAAAAGCAGATGACGCCCGAACAGCTAATCATCACCGCCGACACAACCGTGATAATCGACAAAGAGATACTCGGCAAACCCGACACTGACGAGGCTGCCGAAGAGATGTTGAAAAAAATCTCAGGGAAAACCCACAAGGTGGTAACCGGCGTAACATTGGTGACGACTCAACGCTCCGTGACCTTCTCAGTTCAATCGGAAGTCACTTTCGGCGACCTCACCGACGATATGATTCAATATTACGTGAGCCGATTCCACCCCACCGACAAAGCAGGAGCTTACGGAGTGCAGGAATGGATCGGAGCCGTGGGCATCAAAGAGATTACAGGAAGCTACTATAATGTAATGGGGCTGCCGACTCATCGTCTATTTCAAGAGCTGTTGAAATTCTAAAGAACCGCTTTCAGNCGGGAAAGCCTCGACCGNANATACAAACCCGTTTGCCGACGGCGGAGTGAGACACACACATCCGGAGCGCAAACGGGCTTCTTTTATCTCATATCGCGTCGATTGCTCCACTTCATTAGTGACACGCCGCACTCTAAATATCCCTAACGAGTCGGCATCAAGATACCGATCCCTGAATATCGACGCCACGACACCCATGGTCATGCGCAGATTCAACTCCACGCAAGGAGCAATGGAGCCGTCATGCCCAACCATCATGTCTATGCCCATGTAACCGTCATACACCGGAGAGATCAATTCGGTCAAAATCTCAGACAACGCACTCTTCAATTCAGCCAATTGCCGGGCAGAGGCACCCATCGAGACAAGATGGCGCTCAATAAATTCATCAGGAGCGAGCAGATTTCCGCCATAAGAATCCCTGATATCATTAAAAAACAGGGAGTAGCCTGCAAATTTCGCAACACCCGACACTGATGAGAACAGCATGGCAAAATCCCCTTTCTTGGGAAACTCGGCTTCCACCATCACGCTCCCCTGCTTCCTTATCATACCGGAGACCCGGCTCTCTATCGAATCAGTCCATTTAGCCACACGGAAAACCCCTCGTCCACTACTTGACCATGGCTGCTTAACATATACGGCGCCCCATTTATCAAGCAAATCCGGGATACAAGCGGTGTCATATACTTCAACCGGCAATGGCGGCAGGGAGAAGTCCACCTTATTTTCGNGCAACTNCAGGATCTCGATCGAAGTTCTGCGATGGGACAACATTCTGATTCGTTCAATCACCGACCGCCCCGGCACCTGCGCTCCGGCAGCCGACAGCTTGCAAGCGCTATCATAGGACCACCCCCAAGGAGCGCCTACAACGTCCTGCGCATCGGATTTAGAAACAGGACGCGCATTCAATCCAAAATCTCTCGCCATGCGCTCCACAAATTCCCGATCAAAGCCCCCGTCAACAAGGATACGGTCATCCGCATCACTATACCACATAGGCAACAGCGCGCCTGAATCGTGGAGAGCCGAAACCATCGGTGACATTGTGAGCCGCTGACCTGCCGGCAATCCTAAAGCAATATCATTTTCCGGATTAA
>WFMA01000150.1 GCA_009177195.1 Bacteroidales bacterium
TGTTGCCAACCTCTTTGGCGAGGGTGTCGANAACGTCGGCTGATGCCTGANGNGTTGCCACGCCCGGCNTGTGGGCNATGTTCTTCCAGTCGATAGCGGGCAATTTGCCGGCGAGATAGCTGTCGAGAAGAGCCGCTTTTTCGGGATTGGCTGCGCGCCATTCTTTCTCTTCCTCCTTGCGGGCTGCCACTTGAAGACGGAGAGTCTCCTTGCGGTCCTCGTAGAGTTTCTTGACATCTTCCCAAATGTGGAACGGATCCTTGGGATCGCCTCCGAGGTGCTCGATGGTCTTTTCAAACGAGCCGCCCTTGGAGGCGCTGATAGGGTTGCCGTGGGTCGAGCACTGACCTTCGAAGCTCTGTCCGTCGGCAGTGACACATCCGCGCCCCATCACGGTCTTGCCGATGATGATCGTAGGACGCTTGTCCTCCTTGATTGCAGCTTCAAGAGCCTCAGCCATAGCGATGGGGTCGGTTCCGTCCACTTCAAGCACGTTCCAGTTCCATGCGCGATATTTTGCGGCGGTGTCTTCGCGGGTCACAGCGGCAGTGTCGGTAGAGAGCTGGATGTCGTTGCTGTCGTAGAACATGATGAGGTTATGCAGCCCGAGGTAGCCGGCAAGACGGCCTGCGCCTTGTGAAATCTCCTCCTGCACGCCACCGTCGGAAATGAAGGTGTAGGTCTTGTGGGACAACCAGTCGCCGAAACGAGCCTGAAGGAAACGCTCGGCGATGGCGCACCCGACAGCCATCACATGACCCTGTCCCAGCGGTCCCGAGGTGTTCTCGATGCCGCGTTCAACGTGGAGTTCGGGGTGTCCCGGGGTGGGGCTTCCCCACTGGCGGAACTCTTTAAGCTCGTCGACAGTGAATTTTCCTGTCAGCGCGAGCACTGAGTATAACATCGGTGACATGTGTCCCGGATCGAGGAAGAAACGGTCGCGGGCAATCCATGTGGGATCGTCGGGGTCGGTAACCAAAAATGAAGAGTATAGCACATTGATGAAGTCAGCTCCGCCCATGGCTCCGCCCGGGTGTCCCGATTTAGCTTTTTCGACCATTGACGCAGCGAGAACGCGAATGTTGTCGGCAGCGCGGGTCATCAGATTTTTGTCCATTGCTTGAATTTATAGTTTTTTTGTTTTAGGTAATATGGTATTTACGGTATTATAGGTAGAGTTGGTCCTCGGCTTCGGTGACGGGGATGTCGGTATTGACATTTTTGCAGCCTACGATGCCGTAGTAGAGCAGATAGGCGAGCATTGCGACAACGAGCCAATAGGAAGCCATGTAGCCGGCGCTTGAAGCGATGGCATTCTGGATGAGCGGCATCACGCCACCGCCTACAACCATCATCATGAAGATNCCTGAAGCCTGAGCGGTGTATTTGCCNAGNCCTTCAACNGCAAGGTTGAAGATGCCNCCCCACATNACNGANGTGCAGAGTCCGCAGAGAACGAGGAAGAGAGCCTTGGCGGGAACCTGAGCCATCGAGAAGCCGTCGGCGGCGCTGTAGGCAGGCATTGAAATGCGGATGTCGCTNGGGAGGAAGATGGCGATGCAGATGAGGATGATTGCAGTCGCTGAAACGGCGATGAGCTGAACGCGGCTTGACACTTTACCNGAGATGACGCTCGAAATGAGACGNCCNCACAGCATGAGCAGCCAGTAGATGGCGGCTACACCGCCCGCAACGGCAGCGGCATTTTCGGTGATGCCCGACGCGGAGCTGTCGCTAAGATAGAAGATGAGCACGCCGGGGATNCCGATTTCGATACCGACATAGAGGAAGATGCCGATAACACCGAGCAGAGTGTGGCGGAAGTTCCAGGCGCTGTGGGTGTATTTCACTTTGGCTGTTTTTGCGGCGGTGTTGAGGTGGGGTTCGGGAATCTTCACGGCGCTGATAACGATCAATGCGAACACGAACACGCCCATTGCGATGTAGAGCAGGGGAGCGACGTCGCCCATCGAGGTGTTGTCGGTGACTTGTCCGATGAGCATACCTACGAAGAGCGGGGTAAGTGTTGCCGCAAGTGAGTTGAACGAACCTCCGGTCTGCACGAGCTGGTTGCCGGTGTTACCGCCTCCGCCAAGCAGGTTGAGCATGGGGTTTACGACGGTATTGAGCATACAAACGCAGAAACCGCAGATGAAAGCTCCGAGAAGATAGATGATGAAGTTGAGGGTTACAATCTGTCCGCTGACCGAGAACACGCCTGTTTCGGTGCCGACTGAGCCTGAGATCCATTGCAGGGCAAGACCGACCAATCCCACAACCATGGCGTATAAAGCTGTTTTTTTGTATCCGATTTTAACAAGCAGATTGCCGGCGGGAATTCCCATGAAGAGATAGGCGAGGAAGTTCATCATGTTGCCGAGCATGCCTGACCACTCGTAGTTGTTTTTCCAGATAGTTCCGAGAGGCGCCGCCAAGTTTGTGACGAAAGAGATCATCGCAAACAGGAAGAACATAGCGATAATAGCTATTATGCGTCCGTTGTTGGATTGTTTTGCTGTTTCCATGTCAAGAGTTGATTACAAGATGTGTTAGTTAGAAATTGTATAATTGGTTATTAATTTGGTAAAATTAATGAATTTTTTCCGGAATGGCGGTATTTTATGTTGCATAACATTAAATTTCCCCGCCGTCAATATTCACTGTCAATATTCCCGCTCCCCGAAGATGGTCGTGCCTATCCTGACCATGTTGCTCCCGGCATCGATAGCGAGCCCGTAGTCGTGGCTCATTCCCATGCTGACGGTGTCGAGCGAGGATAGCGATGATAGCCGCTTGAGATCGTCGAAAGCGAGGGCGATGCGGCGGAAATCGTCCTTGATTCTGACCTCGTCGTCGACATTGCTCGCCATCCCCATCACGCCGCGTATTCTTGTGTTGCGGAGCGATTGGAGGGTGTCGCCGGCGGCAAGCTCGTTGAGCTCTTCGGGCGAGAAGCCGAATTTGGTTTCTTCCTTCGCCACATGGACCTGAAGCAGCACGTCGACGGTGCGGTTTATGCGCTGTGCCTCGGCGTCGACGAGTTTGAGCAGGCGCTCCGAGTCAATGCTGTGGATGAGTGTCACGTGGGGCAGGATAGTTCTCACCTTGTTGGTCTGCAGATGCCCTATGAAATGCCAGTGGATGTCGGCGGGGAGCGCCTGAGCCTTGGCGACAAGCTCGTTGGCGCGGCTTTCGCCAAACGCCCTTTGCCCGCTGTCGTAGGCTTCCCTGAGCGCTTCGACGGGATGGAATTTTGAAACAGCGACAAGCGTCACTCCTTCGGGGAGCGACGCTTTGATGTCGTGGATGCGCTTGCCTATGGTGGAGGTCATGGCGAAATTTATTCGTTGGACGATGCTGTTGCGAGTTTAGCCTTGAACACGTCCATGATGGCGGTTTCGGCGATTGACGCTACTTCAAAGTCAGCCATTGTGCCTTTCATGCCCTCCATGAAGTTGTCGAGCGCCTCGCGGAAATTGTTGGCGGCTACCAGAATGTGGGTGGTGGTCTTTTTCTCTACGGCTGTTTTTTCGTCGAGGGTGATGAAATTGACTTTCACGTGATACCATTTGTCGGCAGCGTCATCCCAGAAAATCTCGGTGATGTTGGTGCGCTTTACCGCCGAGATGGCGAAATCGCCAGAAATGAACGGGGTGAGTTCTTCGATAGTGCGCGCCTCGGCTTCGGTGAAGCTCAACGCAGATCGGAAGAGCGTCG
>WFMA01000174.1 GCA_009177195.1 Bacteroidales bacterium
ACTTGGATTCGCTCCGAGATTCTTAAAGAAAAGTTGATTTTGTTTAGCTTGTCATTCCAAAACTTGATTTATCCCTCACTTAATCAATGATATAAATTGAAAGAGTATCTCTTAACAAGAGTGCTCCAATTTCGCTATGGATTTTCATGGCGATCCAACCACCGGGAAAGCTCCTGTATAGGCTCTTCCCTGAGATCCGAACTGAAAAATGGAAGCGGACGGTTGAGAATTGATGCGGGGTGGCGGCGCAAGTCCTATGTCACGCAAAAAGGTTAAATGTAGACATTACAAATGAGCAATAAATTGTCAGAGGAAAAACATGAGNCGNAATGGTTTGCGATTCACACCCGCAANGATTTCAGAGCCGAGGAGGNNNTGAAAGATTTATGTGAAGATGTGTTATTCCCTAAAGAAACCGTTTCAAAGCCTGGTAAAGCTTCGATAGAAAAAGCTGTTATACCTCACGTACTCTTTATAAAGACCACCCATGAGCATGCTCTCGCGCTGGAGGCNGAAGGCCGGNGACATCCTGAATTGTCGATTCCGTTTTGGATATACCGCTATCCTAAAGATGATGAAATAAGGGTGATTCCACAAACGTCGATTAATCTCTTGAGGTTGTTAACTTCCGATGACACAACTAAATGTGAGATTTTCAGTAAAACGGATTTTAAGGGAAATGAACGGGTGAGAGTGACCGGTGGAGCCTATAAAGGACAGGAGGGCTATGTGCAGCGAGTTAAAAAGAATAAGCATGTGATTGTCAAGATAGAAGGAATCTGTCTTGTGATGTTGCCGTTCATTCATCCCGATTTTCTTGAAAAAATTGATTGACAANACTTTGNTGNTTAGCGAGCAGGTTTTACCTGACGTTTCAATGATTGACTCTGACAATGTCGATGATATTGTCGATTGCGCTACGCTGATACTTTCCCAGGCAAATAGCGCGGACATGTTTGTTCCTGCACAGAGTGCTGAATCAGCCGAAAATCAGTCGCTTATGCATATAGCAAGGACATGGCTTGAAGCCGTGAGCCGTCGCATTCCGACGATGTCNGCAGGGGATGCCTTGGAGCTTCTCGCATCGTTTGACGCAATTCACCATCTCGTGTTTCACGCTCCCGCCGATAAAGCATTTGTCACCACCCATGTGCTCAACGCTTTCAATGCGTTTATGGAGGGCGACCGGTCGGTGGACGAATATCGACTGTTCCGCGCTGTCAATGCTGAAATAGATCGATGCAACATCTCCTTTTTAGGAGAGCCGATGGACTGGAC
>WFMA01000115.1 GCA_009177195.1 Bacteroidales bacterium
AAAATCCATCGCGACCTATGATATTCTTGCGTTTCCAGTAGAGAAGAATCAGGAATCCAAATATCATGCCTCCGAGATGGGCGAAATGAGCAACGCCGTCATTTGCCGACCCCATGCCCAACGCAAGCTCGATGGCTCCATAACCGATCACCATCCATTTAGCCTTAATCGGAACAGGGACAAACATAAGATAAAGGGGACGGTCGGGGAAAATCATTCCAAACGCTAAAAGCACTCCATAAATCGCTCCCGACGCACCGATCGTGACAAGCATATTCTCGACCGCTTCGCGCAACTGAGCAAGCTGGAGCGGAGAAATCGACGAATTGATAGCCGCCATGCTCATATTATTGGCATGAGCAACCTGAGCAAGATACATCTCGGCATTTTTATTCACGAAGGAGTCAATCATAAATGCCCACACGCCTTCCTGAACGAGAGCGGCGCCGATGCCGCACGAAAGATAATAGAACAGGAACCTCTTGCTTCCCAGCACCCGTTCAAGCGTGATGCCAAACATGAACAGAGTGAACATATTAAAAAATATGTGGGCTATGCCTTGAGTGGAATGCATGAACATATAGAGAATGATCTGGGCGATATTGAAATCGGAAGCCCCAAAATAATGGAGACCGCCATACCTTATCATCGCATCGCCAAATTTACTGGAGAACACAAACATTGCCACCCAGACGATGAAATTGATGATAATCAGATTTTTCGTCACAGGAGGCATCGCTCTAANNAAAGANCCGCCGTTTCCTNTCATCTCNGTCTATATTACAANTCGTGTNGTTATATNNTGCAAAATTACGGAAAATNTCTNGTTATTTCATGAAAAAAGCCTTATATGGCGATATATTACATATTTTTTTTCATTTTTTTATGCAAAATAGCTGATTTATCAAAATTTACATTTATATTTGTGCAGAAATAACATAATTTTAACATCAAATTTTACTATCATGAACAAAACAGAATTGGTCAATGCTATTGCTGAAAAAGCAAACTTGACTAAAGTAGATGCAAAAAATGCGCTTGACGCATGTCTTTCCGCTATCGCTGAAGCGCTTGAAAAGGATGACAAAGTGGCTTTNCNTGGANTCGGCACATTCAGCGNTTCTGAAAAAGGCGCTCGCACAGGTATCAATCCCCGCACAAAGGAAACCATAAACATTCCCGCCCGCAAAGCCGTTAAGTTTAAACCGGGTGCTGAACTTTCCAACAAGGTCAACTAATCCAATCGAGTTATTTATGACCGCGAAGCCAGTAAATCGGCATTGCGGTTATTTTATTTTTGAGAGTCTAACTTTTTTATATTAACCACAAATTTATGAGAATCAAAGGTATTATTCTGGCTGCAATAATGGCAGTTGCCATGGTTGTGCCCGCTTCTGCNCANTTCCGTTTCGGTCCCAAAGTCGGTATGACCGTNAGCGAACTTCATTTCNATNNNAGNNNNTTNAACNCAGGNAATCGNACCGGCTTCACCGGCGGTTTGATGGCTGAATTCACTGTGCCCATCATCGGCATNGGTTTCGACGCATCGGCAATGTANGCACGCCACAATTCNAAGGGCTTCCACCGCGACTACATCTCGGTGCCCGTAAATCTTAAATATAAATTCGGTCTTCCCGTAGTTGGCAAAATAATCACTCCGTTCCTCACTACCGGTCCCGGCTTCTCATTCCTTGTCAATGACCTCAAGACCGCTAAGAACGTGAATGTAGACTGGAACTTCGGTCTTGGCGTAACTTTGGTAAATCACGTTCAGATCGCAGCAAGCTACGGTTTCGGAATCTCCAAAGCAGCTAAAATCGCAGGAATGGACAATGCGAAAGCGATCGAAGGAAAAGATCGTTGCTGGACAATCACCGCAGCCTATCTGTTCTAATCCATCCTGATTTAGAATATCAACTCACATGCAGTTCAATCGGNGCTCGCCGGCTGAACTGCTTTTTTATCACCTATACCGCCAACATTCTGAAAAAATAATCGAAAAAAAATCTTATCGCAGCGAACATTCCACCATCCCCCGGCGTTACATATATACATAGCAAAAATTACTTTTTCCATTGCAAGAAATGTGATAATGATTGGTTTATAAAGCATTGAGGCTGTCGTGATGACAGCCTTTTGTTATAATTATACTTAACGCAATTATTAACATAAACTCATGATATATCTATGACAAAAACTGACACAATCTATTTCGCCGGCGGATGTTTCTGGGGTACGGAACATTTCATGAAGCAAATCAAAGGAGTCGTCGACACCCAAGCGGGATATGCCAACAGCTCTGTAGCCCACCCATCCTATAAAGAGGTGTGTACCGGAAACACCGGCGCGGCTGAAACCGTAAAGGTAATCTACGACCCGTCGACGGTGAGTCTCGATTTTCTCATCGACCTCTACTTCATGACTATCGACCCGCTATCAGTCAACCGGCAAGGCAACGACATAGGCACTCAATATCGAACAGGAATATTTTATGAATCAGAGAAAGACCGCTGCGTTATCGACCGTCAGATAGAGAAACTTTCCAAGCAATACAGCGCTCCGATAGCCGTGGAAGTTAAACGTATTGAAAACTTCTATCCTGCCGAAGAATATCATCAGGACTATCTTGACAAAAACCCTCGTGGCTACTGCCACATCGATCCACGATTGTTTGACCTGGCTCGCAATGCGGCAATGACTCCGAAACAAAAATGGGAAAAACCGTCGGACTCAGAATTGCGCAATCGGCTCACTCCCCTGCAATACGCAGTTACGAAGAATTCATATACCGAGCCCCCGTTCAACAACGAGTATTGGGACAACCACAGAAAAGGCATATATGTCGACATCACAACCGGGGAACCGCTGTTCACATCAGCCGACAAATTTGACTCCCGATGCGGCTGGCCGAGCTTCAGCCGTCCGCTCCCCTCGGCAGGAATCGCCGAGAAAAGCGACTATTCTCACGGGATGACCCGAACTGAAGTAAGAAGCCTGAACGGAGACGCGCACTTGGGACACGTATTCAACGACGGACCGCTTGAACTGGGAGGAATACGTTACTGCATAAACAGCGCCGCCCTTAGATTCATTCCTTTAGAGGAAATGCAGAAGGAGGGATATGGCGACTATATTCAATACGTAGTCTGATTCCTGAAAAATAATCCCGAGTCCGAAAGTAGTATCGGATTCGGGATTTTTACAGTTGCCGCATCAAAGAGATGCAAAACACTATTTCAGATTCTCTCTAACACGATCAAGATATTTCTGCATAGCCTCAACGTCGCGGTTATCAACAATCTGCTGCANCTCGGCAAGTTTTGANTGAATCTTTTCCAACTGCCCCGANGTGTTGGGATTGAATAGAATTTCGCTCAACAGGTAGTCATCTTCACTCATCAACCCGTCGGCAATAAGCTTATGACGTTTGAAAGTGGTTCCGGGAGCATCCTGATGTTTCATGCACGAAGCGAAAACGAGCGTTGAAGCAAACGGCACCGACAGGGAGTACGCTATCGTCTCATCATGCTCATTGAACGTATATTCCTCGATATGCAGATTGAGCATTGAGTACAAATCCTTGAAGAATACTTTCCCAAGATGATCGCCCTCCTTGATTATAATTGCGTTCTCATTGCTAAGATTGCTTAANGAGGCGAAGGTGGGACCAAACATGGGGTGGGTTGAAACGAACGGACGACCGCATTGNGCATAAAATTCAGGCAATCCGGTTTTCACCGACGCTATGTCGCTCAGAATACATCTTTCCGAGACGTGAGGAAGAATCTCGCGGAANGCCGGCAAAGTGTACTTCACCGTGACAGCGTTTATAACCATGTCGGGGTTAAAATCATCGACTTCATCAAGCGACTGAAAACGGCGGCACATATAAGTGAACAGAAGCCGCTCGGGATTCGTGTCATATATCGCCACATCATGATCGCGGCAAAGAAGATCGGCGAAAAACGATCCCATTTTGCCGGCTCCGATAATCAATATCTTCATCTGTAGAAAAATATTTTAGCGTTTACGGTCATTCAAAACCTCAATCTGCTGNCGNACCGACTCCTCGTGGATTGCNGACAGAACCGTGCGCATGAAATCTCCGCTCATTCCCATCTCCTCGGCAAGGGCGGCACGCGACTGCATTATCTCGTCGTGGCGTCCTATCTGAAGCACAGGCATGCGGTGTTCCTTCTTATACTGACCGATCTCACGCGAAACGCGCATACGCTTGTTCAATACCTCAAGGAGCTCGTTGTCAAGCTCGTCAATCTGCTGACGCAATAAATTCAGACTCTCNGTCGACACAACTGAATCACGCAAAACTAATGTGTTTAGAATAAAATTAAGCACCTCGGGAGTAACTTGCTGAGCCTTGTCGCTCCAAGCACAGTCGGGGTCGCAGTGACTCTCGATAATAAGCCCGTCGAAGCCCATGTCAAGAGCCTGCTGGGAAAGCGGAGCAACAAGCTCGCGCTTACCGCCGATGTGGCTCGGGTCGCAGATGAGCGGCAGGTTTGGATAGCGGCGGCGCAACTCAATGGGAATGTGCCACTGGGGCAGATTGCGGTAAAGATGCTTGCCGTAGGAACTGAACCCGCGGTGAATGGCGCCAAGACGCTTGATACCGGCGTTATAGAGACGCTGAAGAGCGCCTATCCACAATTCAAGATCGGGATTTACGGGATTCTTCACAAGCACCGGGATATCGGCGCCCGATTCCTGAATGGCATCGGCAATCTCCTGCATCGCAAACGGATTAGCCGACGTGCGCGCTCCGATCCACAAAATGTCTACGCCGGCGTTTATCGCATCGTTCACGTGCTGGCGGGTAGCGACTTCGGTCGAAGTGAGCATTCCGGTCTCCTCCTTAACTCTTTTGAGCCACTGCAGCCCCTCTGAACCGATACCTTCGAAGCCTCCGGGTTTAGTGCGCGGTTTCCAAATTCCGGCTCGGAATATCTTGACTCCGTTTTTAGAAAGTTCATTGGCGGCGGCAAGCACCTGCTCCTCAGTTTCGGCGCTACAAGGGCCGGCTATTATGATCGGGTGGGATATTCCTGCTCCCTCCCCGAAAAGCGGTTTCAAATCAGTCATTGTTCTATATGTTTTTTCTATTTATTATTCATTTCTTTTATTCGTTCCAGCGCTTCGTTCATCTTCTCCTCGGTGGCGCAAAGCGAAATCCTGATATAACGGTCGCCGTTGGAGCCGAAAATAAATCCGGGAGTGAGGAAAACTCTCGCATCATAGAGAATCTTGTCGGCAAGGGCTTCGCTCGAAATAGCATCGTCAGGAATGCGTCCCCACAAAAACAATCCTCTTTGTTCAGGGTCAAAGCGGCAATCCAGAGCCTCCATAATCTGCTCAGCCACCTTGCGCCTTGAAGCGTAGACCTCATTCACCTCGTCATACCATTCTTTTCCCAGCTCATAGCCCTTGACTGCGGCAAGCATCATGGGCTTGAACTGTCCCGAGTCAATATTGGACTTCACTTTTAGGATCCAGTTGATGAAAACGGGATTGGACGCAAGCATTCCTATACGCCAGCCCGCCATGTTATGGGATTTGCTCATCGAGTTCATTTCGATAGCGATATCCTTAGCGCCCTCCACCTGAAGTATGCTCATGGGCTCGTCGTTGAGAATAAAGCTATATGGATTGTCGTGGGCTATGACGATGTTGTGACGCTTGCCAAAATCCACAATCTTTTCAAAAAGCTCCCTATTGGCAGGGGTTCCGGTTGGCATGTGGGGATAATTGATCCACATGAGCTTTATGCGGTCAAGCGGCAGTTTTTCGAGCGCGTCAAAATCAGGCATCCACGCATTCTCCTCAGTAAGATCATAGGTGAATATCTCAGCCTGGGCGAGCTTGCTCACTGAAGAATAGGTGGGATAGCCGGGATTGGGCACGAGCACCCCGTCGCCGGGATTCAAAAACGCAAGCGACACATGGAGGATGCCCTCTTTTGAGCCTATGAGCGGCTGAATCTCCGTGTCGGGATTCAAATCCACGCCATACCATTTCTTATACCACGCAGCCATAGCCCGGCGAAGCTCAGGCAGCCCCACATAAGGCTGATAGCTGTGATTGCCCGGCTTTGCCGCCTCGGCGGCAAGCGTGCTTATCACCTCGGCATGAGGAGGACGGTCAGGTCCGCCTATTCCAAGCGATATTATATCGGCGCCTTCGGCATTCAGCCTTGCCACCTCCTTAAGTTTCTTTGAAAAGTAATATTCCTGAATTTCCTGCACTCTGTCGGCAGGAACAATCGACGGGTCAATCATATATCATATTTCATTTTTGCATTCAACATATTCACCAAGCACGCGCAAGTCATTGATGAGCGGGCGCACTGCGTCGATAGCCTGGCGGTAACGAGCCAAGCTGTCAAAGGTCACGTCGACATAGAAACGGTATTCCCACTCTCTGCCAATGATGGGCATCGACTGGATTTTAGACAGATTTATGTCGTAGAATGTGAGAATCGTAAGCACTTTCGAGAGAGCGCCTTTAGTGTGAGGCAGCGTGAAAACGATCGACGCCTTGTCGATAACCGACTCTTTCGGAGCCATCTCATTGGCAATCAACGGATCGGCCACAATCAGAAATCTCGTGAAATTGCGCTTGTTGGTCTCAATCTCGCGCTCCAGAATGTTCAACCCATACAAGCCGGCGGCATACTCCCCGCATATAGCGGCATGCCCTGTGAGCGCGCGTTCAGCAATCTCTTTGGCGCTCCCGGCGGTGTCAAACTTCTCGATCATCTTCAGGTTAGGGTGGCGGTGAAGGAATTGCTCACACTGCCTCAGAGCCATCGGGTGGGAATTGACCTCGGTCAAATCATCGATCGACTGCCCCGGCAGAGCCGCAAGAGTGTGGGAAATGCGCATCTTGAACTCGCCCACAATCTTCAGGTTGCTCTTGCGGAGCAGCTCGTGATTCTGTAGGAGCGACCCCGCTATAGTGTTTTCAATCGCAAGAATCCCGATCAACGAAGCGTCATTTTCAAGAATTTCAAACATCTCCTCAAATGAGTCGCAAGGCAAAGTCGTTATCTCCTCGCCGTCAAAATACATTCGCGCCGCCGCGTCATGATAGCATCCGGCAACCCCTTGAATTGTCACTCGCTTATTCTGCATTCGATTCATCATTTTCATTAACATTAAAGCCCCGCGGCCTCTTAAGGAGGAGCGGGACTTTAACTATGTCGTTTTATTTTTTGATTTTTGATTCACACGCATACCAAAACCCGCTTCAATTCCTTGCGAAATAAAAGTAAGAGTAATAATATGCGTAAAATCGAGTCATACTGTCTTCTTAAATTTTATGCAAAAATAAACCAAAACTTTCAACCGTGCAACAAAAAATCGCAATTTCTATCATTTTTATTTCATTTTATTCCATCG
>WFMA01000221.1 GCA_009177195.1 Bacteroidales bacterium
AGCAAAACATCGCCGAGTTCCTTGCTGATATTTTCATTATCATCCGCAAGAAGAGCTTCACACAATTCGTATGTTTCTTCAATCGTGTTAGGACGCAACGACTCGTTGGTTTGCTTGCGGTCCCACGGACATTCCTTCCGCAGAATGTCAAGAGTTTCTATCACGCGTCCGAGTGCCTCGGTCTTTTCTGACAATGAATGTTTCATGAAAATCGGTTTATTTCATGCAAAGATACTCTAAAATTCGATTATTTCATTAGGATTAAATCTAAAATTTTGCGTTTGTAATGGAACGCCGCGCTTCCCGCAATCCTTTATTCATGCAACAAGCCAGCAAATCACCTGCCCTTTTTACTGCCGACAAAACCGTCGTTTCAACACGATATTTCCACCTCTTTATATAATTTTAATCCTTGGCTGTTGACCGAATTATGGTTATTCCGGATTTTTTTCGTAACTTTGCCGAAACAAACTAACATAATATAGTTAATCTCGAATAGATGGATATCAACAAAGTCCTTTATATTTCGCAGGAAATTACGCCATACCTCCCGGCAACTCCGATGTCGGAGTTAAGCCAGAAGCTCCCTCAGGGCATCCAAGAAAAAGGAAGCGAAGTTCGCACATTCATGCCGAAATACGGATTAATCAAAGAACGCCGCAACCAGCTGCATGAAGTCATCAGGCTTTCAGGACTCAACATCGTCATTGATGATACCGACCACCCGCTCATCATAAAGGTGGCTACTTTGCAACCCTCGCGAATGCAAGTCTATTTCATCGACAATGAAGACTACTTCTTTCGCGGTCAATCGGCAAAAGACCTTGAAATCCTCATGTCGCCCGACGACAACGACGAGCGCATAATGTTCTATGCCCGCGGCGTGGTGGAGACAGTGAAAAAACTTCGATGGGATCCCACCCTAATCCATTGCTCGGGATGGGTTTCAGCGCTTGCGCCGCTATACTTGAAATGCGCCTATGCCGACGATCCTTCGTTTGCCAATTCCAAAATCGTCTATTCGGTATTCGACAGCAAATTTGACGGCGTGCTCGACCCGCGCATGAAAGAGAAGTTGAAACTTGACGGATTTTCCGTCGAAGACATCGCTTCTTTGAACGACAATGGAGCCGACATCGTAAGCCTGCACAAACTTGCCATAGATCATTCCGATGCAATCGTGCAGTCATCCCCCGAAATACCACAGGAAATCCTTGACTATATAAAAGCGTCAGGAAAACCGTTCCTGCCCTATCCCGGCGACACCGACTATGTCGACAAATACGCTGAATTCTATAAATCACTCTAATCTTTATTCCCGAATCAAAATGAAACTCAACAGATGGATTCCGGCAGTAATTATCGGCGCGTCGCTCATCGCATGCGAAGAATCTACCGAAATCGGCTCATCAATCATCGAGGACAATGTGGAGGTGCTTGTTGATTCATCGTTCACTGTCACAGGATTTTCTGTAACAAATCCCGTGATCCAGTCCAGAACTGAGAATCAAATTTTAGGCAAAATCGATGCGAAAGGATTCGGCAATTTTTCAAGCGACTTCATCACCCAGTTCATGCCGGCTGTCGCGCTCGACACTTTCGGTATAACAATCGAATCTATCGACTCGATAAAACTGCAGATGATAATGAAGTATGGCGACTGCGTCGGCGACACTTTAGCTCCAATGGGACTTGAAGTCTATCGTCTCGACAAGCAACTTCAATCGCCCATCTACAGCGATTTCGATCCGTCGACCTACTATTCTCAGGGCGACCTCCTCGGTTCGACCGTCTACACAGCTTCGGTTCTCGGACTTCCTTTGTCGCTCCAGAAATCCTATACCCACCCCGATACCGCAATCCGAGTTGTCGATGTCGACATGCCCATGTCGCTCGCTCATGAATTCTGGGAAAAGTATCAGAGCGACCCGTTGATTTGGAACGATCCTCAGAAATTCGCCGAATGGTTCCCCGGAATATATGTGAAAAACAGTTTCGGTTCAGGACGTGTGATGACATTCTCCTCTACGGCGATGTACATGTACTACACCCGCCACTTGAAATATGACGGTCTCGACACAATCGTCCCCGGAGCACAGATATTCCTTGCCGTTACTCCCGAGGTGGTCAACAACAACAATTTCAAACTAACCATCAGCAGCGAGCTTGAAACCTTGGCTCAGAACGAGCCTGTCGTGATGGCTCCCATCGGCTATGACGTGGAGGTCAAACTCCCAATAAAGGACATGGTTGACAAATACCGCAACCGCCCCAACACCTTCAGCGTAATGAACTCGATGGAATTCAACATCCCCGTCAAGGAAATCGCCAACAACTACGGAATAACCCCGCCCCCCTATCTGCTTTTAGTCAGAAAGGACAAAAAAGACGATTTCTTTTCACGCCAGCAAATCAATGACGACGTAAACTCATTCTACGCGGCTTACAATTCATCGACCAAGAGCTACGACTTCTCATCGATGCGTAAGTATTTCCTTGAAATGAGCGCGAAAGAAACCATCACTGAAGCCGATGCCGAGTTTATTCTCACTCCGGTCTCCATGATGACTGAAACCTACACAGGCTATTATGGACAGACTCAAACCATAATCCTTGCGATAGTCCCCTACACAAGCTCTCCCACGATGGCTCATCTCAATCTCGACGATGCTAAAATTACTCTCACATTTAGCCGCCAGACTTTGCCATAAACAAAATTAATTACTATATTTGCACCCGCAAATAAGCCACAATAGCTCAGTCGGTAGAGCATTTCATTCGTAACGAAAAGGTCAGGGGTTCGACCCCCCTTTGTGGCTCACATCATAAACAAGTGAAAATCAGTCCGCTTCAACGGCTGATTTTCACTTTTCTCTTTTTCGCAATTTAAACGAATGAAGCACCTCACTCCTAAAAAAGCCGGCTCAGTAGAAAATAAAGCATTCATTGAATAAAAGCATGATATAAAAACAAATCCGTGACCATAAACAACGGTCACAGATTTTATCATAATGGGCAATCGCCTACTATTGAACCGAATATTTTATTGCTTTCGGCTTATGATGACATTTAGTAATCCAACAATTTCATTCATAGTCTGCCCGTCTTCACCTAAATGGATTCTCACTATAGGTTCAGAGAGACTGTCGATATTGACTATCACAGTGTAATTGTGGATTATCTTATCATTGCCTTGCTTGACAACAGTCTCCTTGTTTGCCGTGGCTCCGCCAATGACCGCTCCTGTTCCTCCGTAAATAACAGCGCCAACAACAGCCCGTTTCGCCATATTGCCAGTATTGGTCTTAGTTTCGTAAGAAACCTCACCTTTTTTTATCTCTTGGTTGTCACTGACTGTGCAGCTCAATAGATCTCCCATCGGAAGATCCCGACCCAAAAGCCAAATGCGGTCAGCCCGTCCAAAAGCTATAATCTCCCTCGTGAGGTCAAACTCCTCAAGGGCGATTGTTTTATCAGGATCACCATATTTATCTATCAATTTACGCTTGCTCGAATCATATATCTCCTTTTTCCTTTCCAATTTAACTCTTTGACGCTCCTCTTCCTGCTTTTTCCATAAAGCCCTTTCTGCGGCTGCTTTTCTCTCTTGCTTATTCGCCATGAACCCGATAACACCAATAAGCACAAAAATCACAACAAATATCCAAGCCAAGCCATACCACCCCATAGCAAAACTAAGGATGCAACAAAATATGGCAACAAATATCCAAAACATATAATGATATTAAAGTTAGTTATTTTGCAAATATAGGAACTAATGTTGAGTAATAAATTATTTTAATCCGATTTTATAAACCCAACCTTGATTCAAAGGCTAAAAGCACGGCATCGCAGCATCATCTTTTGCTTTCTACGGCTTGCAAGCACTTTCCCAGTGTTAGCTTATCTGGCGAGACTATCTGCGCAGAGTTAACAGCCTCCCGCAATCCCGCAATTAGCAAATAATGCCCCCAAAAATTTGCAGGTGCCAGAGAAAAACGAGCGAAAAAATCCACCTTTAACATCTCGATTTTAGATCACAAAAGCATGCCGCGTTGGTTTCGACATATTCGTTATGGTGACAATAATAAAAAAGTGCATGGAGCATCAGCTCCATGCACTTTTTATAACGATACTATTACTCCCGCTAACAAGCGTTAGCGAACGAGGACTTTCACGGGAGTGCCGTCGGCAACCACAACATACACGCCTGATTGCAGATTGTCGGCACGATTCATTCTCACGCCTGAAAGGGTGTAGATTTCCAATGTCTCATAATCGCCCATGACAACGATTTCGCCGACGCCGCCAAGCACACTGACTTTCGATGCGCCACCAGCTATCACGTTGTCGATTCCCGAAACATCGGTAGTCCCGAATATCGCAAAGGCTCCGGCGGGAAGCGTCACTTTGTTTCCAGACAACGACGGGGTCACGCCATAGCTCGATAGAACGAGATTATAGGATGACGGACTGTTGGCGAAAGGCACCTCGATAGCGCTCTCGCCTGAAACAGCCGGGTTAACCACACAATAAAGTTCCGACGCTCCATTGGTCAATTTGATGTTGAACGGAGAGGTCCATGACGAAGACGTTGTCTTGCAATTCATGACTGCCTCCGATGAATTGGAGAACAGTTCGGGCGAATTAGCCCTAATGCCATTAAGTTTAGCGTAAGTCTCCTTCAGAGCCGCCCTGTCGGCATCGTTCAGATAATTCCACACAACGGTCTTATTGCCGGTGTCATTTCCTCCGTCGGAGCTCTTGGTAGTCTGATCGGCGCCAAACTCCTGGAACTGCCATATCATGTGAGCGCCGGGAGCCATCAACATTATAGCGGCGACCGATCCAAGACGTCGCATCGACATTGCCNTATTGCCTTTCANTCCGGCAGCGCNATATTTATTTATCTTATAAGCCATTCTCTCCTCGTCGTGGCTTTCTGCATAGGAAACTGTCGAACCTATGTTGCGGGAATCGTCGGGCGCGTAAAAANGGTTCATANTACAATCCTGAGCCNAACCCATTGCGAACTGGCACNNAGCATNNTTCACGTTAGCCCAATTTAGCTCTCCGTCCTCAGCCATCTCATTCTCCTCCTTAGCCCCGGCAAGATTTTCATTAATGAAATAGGCGTTGGGATTAACCTCCTTCATCGCAGCGTGAAGTTCTTTCATCCGCGCCACGCGGGTTGCATTATAAGCGTTGGTCTNTGCCTCGGTCACACCNCTCCATGTATTCGCCGACGCATTATAAGTAGCTCCATAGCTGCTGTCATCTCCAAGTCCTTTCACCAAGTCAAAACGGAATCNGTCGACATTATATGCCGTCATCCAATACTTCAGAACGTCCTTGAATTGTTGCTGCACGAGCGGATTCTCCTGCTTCCAGTCATTCAGCACGCTATAGGAATGAGGAGCCGAAGCATTGTAAAACGGATTCTTGGCGGGGGAATACATCTTGTACCAGGGATGTTGCCCTGCCGTCTGGTTAAACACGATGTCAAGAATCACGGCTATCCCCGCCTGGTGTGCTTCGTCAATCAAACGTCGATAAGCGTCGGGAGAACCGTATGCCTTATCAGGGGCGAAATAAAAGTTTGGATTATATCCCCACGACAGGTTTCCGTCAAACTCCATTATAGGGAGGAGCTCTATAGCGTTTATGCCAAGCGATTTCAGATAAGGCAGCTTATCGATCACTCCTTGAACGGTTCCGTTACCATTAGCGGCGCCCTCTGTTCCGGTAAAGTCACGTATCAGCAACTCGTAGATGACAAGCTGTTCCGCCTCAACACCTCGGAAATTTTTCACTTTCCAGTCATAGGTATCCTGATTGGTATTGTAGACAGCCACCATCGTTTCGCTCACATTGTCGATCGGATAAGCCGGCATGTCGGGATAGACCGAAGCGGGAATATACTTATCGTTATTAGGATCGAGCACCAGGCGGAACACTGCCAACACTATGCTTACAGCCAACGTAAATGAC
>WFMA01000078.1 GCA_009177195.1 Bacteroidales bacterium
CCGTGATAATTTCAAGCGAGGTCACTTCCATCAGATAAAGCGGGAACAATCGAGCCACAAGATACACACCCGCAACCACCATTGTCGCAGCATGGATAAGAGCCGAAACAGGAGTGGGACCTTCCATTGCGTCAGGAAGCCAGATATGAAGCGGAAGCATTGCCGACTTACCCATACCGCCCATGAATATCAACACAAGCGCCCATGTCATCACCGAAGCGCCCATAAACATAGGAGCCGCGCTGGTAGCAAAAATATTCTTGACACCCTCGGCGGTAACTTCGCTGACATGGAACACATTCGCAAGCCCTTCGACCGGAGCCGAAGTCAACTCGGTGAAATTGAATGTTCCGGTATAGAACGAAAGAATCAAGATTCCGATAAGGAAACCGAGGTCGGCGAAACGAGTGACGATAAACGCCTTCTTCGACGCTGATACTGCCGACGGCTTGACGTAGTAGAATCCGATAAGAAGGTAAGATGACGCGCCCACAAGCTCCCAGAAGATATACATCTGGAAAATATTGGTTGCAACCACGAGCCCGAGCATTGAGAAGCTGAAAAGCGACAGGAACGCATAGAAACGCTGAAATCCGTGCTCATACACTCCGTGATGATCGCGCATATAACCCATGCTATAGAGATGCACCATAAAAGAAATCGTGGTGATCACCACAAGCATCATCGCCGAGATGGGATCAAGAAGGAATCCCAGTCTTATCGCAAGCTTGTCGGTGAACTGCAGCCACGTCTCGTTCCAAAGAATATGCTGCAACCTCTCTCCGGCTTCATTGATAAACAGCGGGTCCCCGCTGAAAAAATAATTGAACGCCACGGAATAGGCAAGGATCAATGTGATCCCCATGCCGCAGCATCCGAGTATTCCCGCAAGTCGGTGACTCATCTTCATGCCTGTCAGCCCGAGCAACAGGAACATGAACAAAGGAATACAGAGTATGAATATTGACATTGTAACCATAGCCGTTAAAATTTCATTTTAATGAGATCACGCACATCGATATTGTGTGCAACCCTGAAGATATTCACGATAATGGCGATCGCCAATGCTGTCTCGGCTGCCGCTATCGCAATAGCGAACAATGTGAAAATCATGCCTTCCAACTGTCCCGGATAAAGGAAACGGTTGAATACCACAAAGTTGATATCCACAGCATTAAGCATCAATTCAAGAGAAATGAGCATCGCAATCATGTTTTTACGGGTGATGAAGCCGTAAACCCCACAGCAAAACATTATCAGCGCGGGGATAAGATAGAGCATCATTGATAATTTGTCCATAACTTAAATCAACGCTTACGTGCGACAACTACGCCGCCTATTATACATGCGAGCAATAAAACACTGACTGCTTCAAACGGCAACAGGTACTGATATTTTTCAGTGCCCAGCAGAATCTCTCCAAGACGGTTCATCGTCATTTCAAGTTCAAATGGCTTCGTGACGGCGCTCCAAAATTCCTGACGGCTAACGAGAGCATAGCCGGCAACAACCAGCGACAGCGCGGCTGCCACGAATCCAATAAATTTTCTTTTTGAAGTAAGACTCGAGCTATTGTCACCAGGCTTGCTTGTGAGTAAAATTGAGAACACAAACAACACTACAATACCGCCGGCATAAACCGCTATCTGAACCGCTCCAAGAAACTCATAGTCGAGCTTGAAATAAAGCCCGGCTGTGGCAAAGAGCACAAACAGCAGATAAGTGGCGGCGCGCAAAATGCGGCGAGTGGTGACAGTAAGTATCGAGAAGATGACAATCGCTGCGGCGATTATCCCGTACATAACAATACTTCCTACTGATTCCATATATGATTAATTTATTTTTATTCTTCCTTGATTAAGCTCCCGGAGCTACATAGCCCTCAGGTTTCGGCGCCGGATCATCAGGCTGTTCCGGCAAATAGTTCAGCTGCTCCACGAGCTTGGAACGGGTGAACACCGCTTGCTCGAAATCATTGCTGAACTCGATTGCATCCTGCGGACATGTGCGAACACACAATTCGCAGAACGTGCATGACCCCAGGTCATACATATACTTGTCAAGTTTCCGTTTTTTCTTCCCGTCGGGGAGGTCCACCATCTTGGTTGTGATGGAAATTGTTCCGTTAGGACAATTTCGCTGACAGATACCGCAAGCAATGCACCTGTTGCGACCATCGGGTTCATAGATGAATTGAAGCTTGGCTCGGAAACGAGGAGCCGCATACTGAATAGTGTCACGGTGATCGGGATACTCTTCAGTCACTTTAGGGGTAAAGAATTCCTTTCCTGTAACCCCCATACCTTTAACAAGGCTCGCAATACCGCTGCCAAGCGATGAGAAATAATCTTTTACACTGCCCATATTTTCCTTTATATTCGGCTTTATTGTGTTGAAGTTTGAATTTTATTTACTTTACCTGACCGCCAAGAATGTCAAGAAGCTCGGTCGTGATTGCTTGCTGACGCAACTTGTTATACTCAAGCTGCAACTGCTCCATGAGCTTTTTGGCGTTGTCATTAGCGCTTTGCATTGCCATCACTCTCGCTGCCTGCTCGGAAGCGCGGTTCTCCGTAAACACCTCCTGCATCACCGAAAGAATAAACAACGGAAGCACTGAATTGAAAATCGTGTTGGGATCCGGCTCGAAAATGTAAGGACGGCATTGCACCTTCACGTCATTCTCGGTCAAAGTCTCGGGAACGATAGGCAACAGCTGCTCGGTGCGAAGCACCTGCTTGCTGACGCTCTTATAGCTCATGTAGACTATTCCGAGCAAATCTATCGCGCCGTCAAGAAACTGCTGGCGCAATTCAAACGTAAAGTCCTTCACTGCATTGCCATCACTCTTTGAGCTTACATTGCCGGGACCGACAACCTTTATATGGGCCCCGGCAAGTTTACTCACAGCCTTCATCATCTTGGCTCCAACGGGATAAAGGGTGAACTCGACATTTTCGCCGTATTTCTCCCTGTAGCCGTTAAGCGACAGAAGAAGACCTTTAAAGATATTGATATTGTAGGCTCCGCAAAGACCGTCGTCAGAACCAAATACCACGATTGCGATATGCTTCACTTCGCGACTCTCGGTAAGAGGGGAAGAAAATTCAACGTCAGCCGACAAAAGATTACCTATGATTGTCTGAATCTGAGAGCGGAAAGGCAACAGCTTGCGCAACGACTGCTCAGCCTTGTGCATCTTTGCCGATGAAATCATCTTCATCGCTCCGGTAATCTTCTCTGAAGATTTGACCGACCCGATTCGTCCTTTTAATTCGCGTAATGTAGCCATCTTTCAGTTTCCTTTTATTTATATCGACTTGCAATTTCAGTTGCCGCTTCTTTCAACTTGGAAGTGACATCGTCAGTCAGCTGACCGCTCTTGATCACGTCGAGAACGTCATTCTGATACTTAGCGTGAAGAAGCTGCAAGAACAACTTCTCAAATTCAGCCACCTTGTCAAGAGGAACATTGCTCAAAAGTCCCTGTGTGCCGCAGAATATCACGGCAACTTCATCCTCCACAGCCATCGGGCTGTACTGAGGCTGAATAAGCAACTGCTCGTTTTTACGGCCCTTGTCAATAACTCGCGCGGTAACCGGGTCGATGTCGCCGCCAAACTTGGTGAACGACTCCAGCTCGCGGAACTGAGCCTGGTCAATCTTCAGTGTTCCGGCAACCTTCTTCATTGACTTGATCTGTGCGTTACCACCCACACGCGACACCGAAATACCCACATTGATTGCAGGACGGATGCCTCGGTTGAACAGGGCGGTTTCAAGGAAGATCTGACCGTCGGTGATTGAAATCACATTGGTCGGGATGTATGCCGACACGTCGCCCGCCTGAGTCTCGATGATAGGAAGCGCCGTAAGCGAACCTCCACCCTTCACCTTGTCCTTCAAAACGGCGGGAAGGTCATTCATCGAAGCTGCAACCTCCTGATTGTCGATAATTTTTGCGGCACGCTCCAGCAAGCGAGAATGCAGATAGAAGATATCGCCCGGATATGCCTCGCGTCCCGACGGACGTTTAAGGATAAGGGAGATTTCTCGATAGGCGACTGCCTGCTTCGACAAGTCGTCATATACGATGAGAGCGTCACGACCGGTGTCGCGGAAATACTCCCCGATAGCCACGCCGGCAAACGGAGAATAATAGCGCATCGACGCAGAGTCCGACGCATTGGCGGCAACGACAACAGTGTAGTCAAGAGCGCCATATTCGCGCAATGTCTGCACGATGGCGGCTACTGACGACGCCTTCTGTCCGATTGCCACATAGATACAATAGACAGGCTTGCCCTCCTCATAGTTTTTACGCTGGTTTATGATAGTGTCGATCGCAATAGCGGTTTTACCGATCTGACGGTCGCCGATGATAAGCTCGCGCTGACCGCGACCGATAGGCACCATCGAGTCAACCGCCTTGATACCGGTTTGAAGCGGCTGCTTCACCGGCTGGCGGAAGATAACGCCCGGAGCCTTGCGCTCCAATGGCATTCTCAAGAGCTCGCCGGAGATAGGTCCGGCGCCGTCGATAGGCTCACCCAACACATTTATGACACGACCCAAGAGACCCTCGCCTACGGGAATAGAAGCGATTTCCCCCGTGCGGCGCACAGTCATGTTTTCAGTCACGCGATCAATGTTGTTAAGCAAAATCACACCGACATTGCTCTCCTCAAGGTTCATCGCAACGCCCTTCACACCATTCTCAAACTCGACAAGCTCATTAGAGAGTACGTTTTCGAGCCCGTAAACATGGGCTACGCCGTCACCTACTTCGAGAACCGTTCCAACCTCCTCGAAGCTCACCTTTTTATTGACGCTTTCGAGTTGTTGTTTTAATACTTCCGATATTTCGCTTGGGTTAATCATTACTTTGTGTTAGTTGCTTAAAAGTTGAAGACGCAATTGTTTTAATTCATTGCTTACAGAAGCGTCGAGACGCTCGGAATTGATATTGATGACGAAACCGCCTATCAAATCCGGGTCAATCGATTGTGTAAACTCCATGGAACCGCCGTTAAGATGCTTTTCCACGAGGTCATGAAGACGCTTAATCTCATCAGCGGGCAATTGCGCCGCAGTCACGACATTAACCTTATAGATGTTATTCTCTTTACGGTAAAGGCTCTCGTAGGCAAGAGCGATCTGGCGAATAAAATCTATGCGGTTGTTATCCTGGAGTAAGCGGAGAAAATCGACATAGCAGGTGTCGGTTTCACTGTCGGCACAAGCAGCTGTCATGAGCAGCTTAGTCTTATCTTCGACCGGCACAAAAGGATTGGCGACAATCTGCTGGAGATTAGACTCCCCCGCAAAAGAGGCTGCCAACTGCTTCATAAGTTCATATACCCTTTCAGCCTGCCCCTTTTCAAGAGCAAACTTATAGAGAGCTTTCGCGTAACGATTTGGGACAAGACCTTGATCCATTGCGTTTAATTTTTATTTTCGATTTCGTCCAACAGTGAATTCACCAAACGGGTCTGCGCCTTTTCATCGGCAAGCTGTTCCCTCACCACCTTGGCGGCGATTTCAAGAGCAAACGAGCTCACCTCGTCGCGGAACTGCATTTCAGCTTCCTTGCGCGACTGCTCGATTGAAATCTTGGCGGCATCCATCTGCTTCTTAGCCTCCTTTGAGGCCTCGGCGCGGGCTTCCTCGATTATCTGTGTTTTCATGCGGTCAGCTTCACGGAGCATCTCCGCTTGCTGCTTACGCGCTTCATCAATATATTTCTCAGCCTCTTCGCGGGCGTGATTCAGTTGCTCCTGTGCGCTTTGAGCATACTCCACACCCTTGTCGATGAGATCAGCCCTGCCCTCGATCATCTTCATGATGG
The DNA here is from genome assembly GCA_009177195.1 of Bacteroidales bacterium. Classification (GTDB taxonomy): domain Bacteria; phylum Bacteroidota; class Bacteroidia; order Bacteroidales; family Muribaculaceae; genus Muribaculum. The sequence goes on from WFMA01000078.1 coordinate 5,849, forward strand.
CAGGCCAGCCCCACTTGGCGAGTACCAGAAACAGTATCGCAAAAGCGATAAACATCCAGAAAACCAAGCCCAATTCAGGCGTGAAAAGTTCCATAAGGAATGCTGGAGATTAGAGGAAGAAAGCAAGAAGACACACCACAACTGCGAAAAGGGCGACACCCTCAACAAGCGCGGCAATCACAATCATGTTACTACGGATATCTCCGGTAGCTTCAGGCTGACGAGCGATAGCTTCCATGGCAGAAGCGCCAATCTTACCGATACCGATACCGGCGCCGATAGCTGCTACAGCTGCACCAAGACATGCACCAATACCTAACAGGCCGTCGATTGCGGCTAAAATCATTGCTAACATAATAATAAAATTTAAAGTTTAAGAATTTATTTCGTTTTTATTTGTTCCACTGAAGTCTCCCCTGCTCCGGCGTGGGCTTCATGATGACCATCCTCCTGAGCAAGCGAGATAAATAGAGTCGACAACATCGTGAACACATAAGCCTGGATGAAGCTCACAAGAACATCGATGAGAAGCATGAATATAGAGAAGAGCACCGAAACCACCGTCGTCATCCCCGTCACCGCCGGACCCAGCGCCGCAAGGATGAAAATCAGCAGCGTCAGCACAATCACGATGATGTGACCGCCCATCATATTCGCAAAAAGACGAATCGTCAGCGCCGCCGGTTTCGTAAACACTCCGAATATCTCAATCACCGGCATGATNGGNANCGGNAACTTNAGCCACAANGGAACATCAGGCCANAAAACCTCTTTCCAATAATGCTTCGTNCCAAAGAGATTGACGATGAAAAACGTGATCAACGAAAGCACCAGAGTCACCGCTATATTGCCCGTAAGGTTCGCGCCGCCGGGGAAAATCACGATAAGTCCCAGCAGGTTCATCACAAGGATAAAGAAGAACACCGTAAGCAAGTAAGGCGCAAACTTCGGAGCCTTCACCCCGAGAGTAGGCTTGATAACGCCGTCATAGACAAACACGATAAGAGCCTCGATAGCGCCGGTGAACTTGCGCGGAGCCTTATAGCCCGCCTTCTTGTACCACACAGCCACCTGGATAATCATCCACGCAACCAGCAGCACGGTGATGAACAGCGCCAGCACATTCTTCGTGATCGACAGATCGATAGGACGGTATTCGACCATCTCCTCCTTGCCGTCGACCATCTCGGGACGCTCGCCGACAATCTTGTTGTGCCACTTACTGTCCTTTCCGCCAAGACGGAAACCGTCATACTCCCCGCCATGCTGAATGCGGGCAGAACTGAACACATGCCAATGACCCTCATAATCCCTCACAATCACAGGCAGAGGAATCCTAAGGTCATGGCTGAAGGGCACTTCCCATCCGTAGCCGTCGCCAAGGTGCTCGAAAATTATCTCCTTGGGAGATATCTCGCCACCCTCCGACCCTTCGGAGCCATGCGCGAAAGCAGGCGAAACAATCGCCAGGCACATTATTGTCAGCAAGAATATAAAACGTCTCATATCAATAAATACACACCGATACCACATCCTTATCGACATCAACCAAGCCGCCTTCCACAGCGACTTCATCCTTCTTTCCGTCACGCTCATAGACCACAGCCCCCTTGACGAGAGTGGAGATCAACGACGCATGATGGGGAAGCACCATGAAAGTGCCCTCGGTTCCGGGGAGCGAAACATTGTCCACCTCACCCTGAAACATTATGTTTTCAGCCGATATAATTTTGAGTATCATAGCCGTTATAATTTACTTATTTTACTTCAGCGAGCATCTTCTTGCCCTTGGCGATAGCCTCGTCGATAGTACCCACGTTGAGGAACGCCTGCTCGGGATACTCGTCCATCTCGCCGCTGAGAATCATCTTGAAACCGCGTATCGTCTCGCTAAGAGGCACCATCACGCCCGGAAGACCGGTAAACTGCTCGGCAACGAAGAATGGCTGCGAGAGGAAACGCTGAGCGCGGCGAGCGCGAGCCACCACCAGCTTATCCTCGTCAGAAAGCTCGTCAACACCGAGAATAGCGATGATATCCTGAAGCTCGTTATACTTCTGAAGAAGCTGCTTCACAGCCTGAGCCGTCTGATAATGCTCCTCGCCGATGATATGCGGGTCAAGGATGCGCGAAGTAGATTCAAGCGGATCCACCGCAGGATAGATACCGAGCTCGGCAATCTTACGGCTAAGCACCGTNGTNGCNTCAAGGAAGNTGAANGTNGTNGCAGGAGCCGGGTCGGTCAAGTCGTCGGCNGGCACATAGATNGCCTGNACCGANGTGATNNNACCCTNCTTNGTNGAAGTGATTCGNTCCTGNANNGCNCCCATNTCNGACGCAAGAGTAGGCTGATAACCCACAGCCGAAGGCATACGTCCAAGAAGCGCCGACACCTCCGAACCCGCCTGAGTGAAACGGAATATATTATCGATAAAGAGAAGAATCTCCTTACCGCCGCCGTCCTGGTCACGGAACTGCTCGGCTACAGTAAGACCCGAGAGAGCCACGCGAAGACGCGCGCCCGGCGGTTCATTCATCTGTCCGAACACCAGCGTAGCCTGTGAGTTGGCAACCTCGCCCATGTCCACATCGGCAAGATTCCACTCGCCCTTGTCCATTCCCTCACGGAACTTGTCGCCATATTTCATAACCCCGCTCTCGATCATTTCACGAAGAAGGTCGTTACCCTCGCGGGTACGCTCGCCCACACCCGTGAACACCGAGAAACCGTTATGCCCCTTGGCGATATTGTTGATAAGCTCCATGATGAGCACGGTCTTGCCCACACCGGCGCCGCCGAACAAACCGATCTTACCGCCCTTGCTATAAGGTTCGAGCAAGTCGATCACCTTGATTCCGGTGAAAAGGATTTCGGTTCCGATCGTCAAGTCGTCAAATGCCGGAGCCGGCTGATGTATTGAGCGTAAATTATCGCGTTTAAGCTCAGGCAAGTGATCGATAGCGTCGCCGATCACGTTCAGCAGTCTACCCTTCACTTGGTCGCCTGTCGGAACAGCGATAGGGCGTCCGAGGTTTTCAACCTGGAGACCGCGGCGAATACCGTCGGTACTCTCCATCGCCACACAGCGCACGGTGTCCTCACCGATATGCTGCTCCACCTCAAGGATTAGTTCCTGACCGTCGGGACGGTCAACTTTAAGAGCCGTGTAAATAGGCGGGATCACGTTATCCTTGCCTTCGAAAGTCACGTCGACTACCGGTCCGATGACCTGACTTACTTTTCCGAATTTATCGCTCATATTATCGAGAATCTGATATTAGAATTATTAATTGGGGGGTGCTTTTAGAAATGCAATCCGTAGCAGATGACAATCACCATAAGCACGAGGTTGGCTAAATTTATGGGAAGAAGATACTTCCATTCAAGGCTAAGCAACTGGTCGATGCGAAGACGCGGGAATGTCCATTTGAACCAGATGATCACAAACGACAGCGCCACAGCCTTACCGATAAACCATATCAACGAAGGAATATAATCCATCACATGGTTAAACGCATCCCAGCCGGGAATATGAAGCGGCATCCAACCTCCGAAAAACAGCAGCGAAGCCACTCCAGCAACAATGAAAAGATTCAGGTACTCGGCAAGATAGAAGAAACCGAAATGAATACCCGAATACTCCGTGTGATAACCGGCGGTAAGCTCGCTCTCAGCCTCCGGCAAGTCAAACGGTCCGCGGTTAGTCTCGGCGGTACCGGCTATAAGATAGATGATAAATGCGATAATCGCGGGGATATGCCCCGAGAAGATGAACCAAAGGTCCTTCTGCTGCATACAGATGTCGGTGATCGACATCGAGCCTGCAAAAGCCACCATCGTGATAACCGACAGCCCTATCGACAACTCGTAGCTGATCATCTGAGCGCCTGAACGCAACGCGCCGATCAAGGTAAACTTGTTGTTACTCGACCATCCCGCAAGGAGAATACCGAGAACCCCTATCGACGACACCGCCACAAGGAAGAAAATGCCGATGTTGAAGTCAATCACTTGAAGACCGTTGCCCCACGGAAGAACCGCAAAACAAAGCATCGAGGCGATAATCACGAGGTAAGGCGCCAACGCAAACAGGAACTTGTCGATGTGATTCAACGAAATAAGCTCCTTGATGAGAATCTTGAACATGTCGGCGACGCTCTGGAAAATTCCCGCAGGACCAACACGGTTAGGACCGAGACGGCACTGGAACGCCGCGCACACCTTACGCTCAAAATAAATGTAGAACAATGCTAAAAGCGCGTAAGCCAACAGGAGCACTACCCCTATCAGCACACACTCTATCACCACTGAAACCCAGGGTGCGCAAAAACCGTTAAGCCATTGATTGAGCCAATCGGCTCCTTTTGATAAATCGTACATATCGGTTTACTGGTTGTTATCTGTCAATATCAGGCACCACATAGTCAAGCGTGCCTCCAATAGTTATCAAATCGGCAATCTTGCCCCCGCGGGTGATATGGTCAACCACTCCGGCGAGATTCATACAGGGCGAGTTATACTTCACGCGCCAGGGAGTGTTGCCCCCGCGGCTCTCGATATAAACGCCAAATGCGCCGCGGCTCGCCTCAACCTGCTGGAACCAGTGTCCCTCCGGGAGTTTTATCACCTTAGGAACCTTCGCGCAGATTTCTCCTTCAGGAATGCGGTCGATAAGCTGCTCGATGATGCGGCATGACTGCTTGATCTCCTCGACGCGGGCAACGAAACGAGCCATGCAATCACCCTCTTCAAGCACCACTTCATCAAACTCAAGCTCGCTGTAAATGCTGTAGGGAGTCGTTTTGCGAACGTCACACGCCCAGCCCGAAGCGCGTCCTGCCGGACCGGTCACGCCATAAGAAATGGCATCACCCTTCGTCAGTTTTCCAACTCCGATCATGCGGTTATGAGCAATGACGTTGCCCGTAAATATCGTGTTATATTCCTTGATGGCGCCGGGCATGATCTCAAGAAGATGCTTCACGTCCTTAACGAAATCGACGTCAAGATCATCCATCACGCCACCGATGCAGTCATAGTTGAATGTCATGCGGGCGCCGCAAGTCTTTTCAAAAATATTCAATATCGTTTCACGCTCGCGCAAAGTGTAGAACAACATTGTCGTCGCGCCCAGGTCCATGCAGAAAGTTCCCATGAAAAGCAAGTGGGAAGAGATACGCATCAGCTCGTCCATAATCACGCGTATCACCTGAGCCCTGCGGGGCACCTCAATGCCGAGAGCCTTCTCGATGCACATGCACAGACAGTGACGGTTCTGTTGAGCCGACAGATAGTCCAGTCGGTCGGTGAAATGGAGATTCTGGGGATAACCGAGACCCTCGCCGAGTTTCTCGATACCGCGATGGATATAACCCAGATACAGGTCGATCTTCTTGATTGTTTCGCCGTCGACAGCCGTGCGGAAACGCAACACACCGTGAGTTGCCGGATGCTGCGGACCGATATTCACCACAAACTCGTCGGGCTTGAAAATCGTCACCTCTTTCTTAACAATTTTACCGTCGGGCTCTTCCACATAGCTCACTGTGGTATCCTCCACAGTCTCATGGTCAAGACGCACCGGGTTAAGTTCAGGAGAATCATCATAATCCTTGCGAAGCGGATAACCCACCCAGTCATTTCTCAAAAACAGGCGGCGCATGTCGGGATGATTGATGAACTTTATCCCAAAATAGTCATATACCTCACGCTCATAAAGATAAGCCACCTTCCAAAGGTCGGATATAGTGTGAAGCATCGGGTTCTCCCTGTCAGCGGTAGCCACTTTTACCGACACATGAGTGTCATGCACGGTCGACGTGAAATAATACATGCACCCCAGCGTCTCAGTCCAGTCCATTCCGATGAGAGCCACGAGATAATCAAAATGAAGCTCGGGGTCATCTTTAAGCGTCTTGGCAAGACTGTGCCACTCGCTGTCAGCGACACTCACCGTCAGCCATTCGCCCTCTTCAAAAACTGCGTTGGGAAACAGCGCGGCTATCTTTTCCTTAACATTTGCCATATTCTATATATTATGGAGCGTTAGTTCTAATTAATTATTCGCAAGATCTTCCTCGGGATGCGCCGCAAGAAAATCAGCGCGCTTCTCCTGGCGGTTAACTCCGCCGAAAAATTTCTCGACCTTGATTTTACGCGACAATTGCATGATACCGTAAATCATCGCCTCGGGACGGGGAGGACAGCCCGGAACATAAACATCCACCGGAATAATGTCCTCAACACCCTTCACCACGTGGTAAGAGTTCTTAAACGGACCGCCCGAAATGGCGCAACCGCCACATGCAATCACATATTTAGGCTCGGCAAGCTGGTCATAAAGACGGCGAACCACCGGAGCCATGCGATGAACGATCGTTCCGGCAACCATCATGAAATCGGCTTGGCGAGGCGAAGCGCGCGCGACTTCCCAGCCAAAGCGCGCCATGTCATAGCGCGCCGCTCCAAGCGATATAAATTCAATACCGCAACAACTGGTGGCGAATGTGAGCGGCCATAAAGAGTTACTGCGCCCCCAGTTGATTACATTGTCAAGAGTCCCGACAATCACATTAGTGCCATTGTCCTTCAACTCCTTAACCAACGATTCAATATACTCNTTATCCTTCCAGTCGGAATACNGCATTCCTTGAGCTGNTACTTCCATTCAAGAGCTCCTTTCCGCCANGCATAACAAAGTCCCAGCACTAAAATTCCAAAAAATACCGCTATGCACAGGAGTCCGTCAGTTCCGAGAGAACGCACGTTGACCGCCCATGGATAGAGAAATACCGTCTCGACATCAAACATAAGGAACAAAATGGCGTAAAGGTAATAGCCAACCTTAAACTGAGCCATGCTCGCTCCTCGCGTAGGAATACCACACTCGTATGCCTCACCCTTCTGAGGGTTATAGGACTTAGGCGAAATAAGTNCGGCAACCATNAANGNNAAAGCCACAAGAGCGACTCCGGTCAAGGCAGCGACTACAGCGAGTGTAGAGTTCTGAATACCAAAAAGTAGTGATACCATAAATTTTGTTATCTTTTCTTGTAAAGCCCCATTCTTCAATGAGACAATCCACTGATTTTTTCAAATCTTTTGCAAATATACCAATTTTTTTCAGAATGCCGACACCTGCAAATAAAAAATGCAGTTTTTATCAACACATAAAACCGCACAAAAAAAAGCGTGCAACGCCTCACGGCGGCACACGCCCGTTCCTATGAAATTAAAAATATGTCGTTAAAAATATGTNGGAGGAAAGAGAATGAGTTGTGTTATAATTAATTGTTACCCGATGATGCTGTAGAAAGCAGATTCTTCAATGTCGCCTGCACTTGATAGTCCACGGTAGCGTCATTTTCGCCAACCTCCTGCCAGGTGAACGAAATTGAATAATCGCCGCCGATTTTTCCGTTTCCGGTAAGATTTTTCACCTTATACTTATTGGTCATAACAGGAGTAGTCGAGGTAGTTCCCAGAAAAACCGGAAGCTCGCTCGCCGAGAAGAGCAGTCGACCGTTGTTGATACTGAAGTTTATATTTTTCAACTGCACGGCTTCACCCATGTTCTGCTTAAACTGAGCGTTGTCAATCAACACGTTGAGTGTGCGGTTTGCCGAATTGATGTCAGCCTCGTTCACTTGGATCATGAACGCATTCTTGTCAGCCTGCTCGGTAGTGAGCGCGGTTCCTTCGGGATCAACTGCGTTGGTGATCGTGTAGAACACCTGCGAACGGCTCATAGCCAGCACATTNACATNTCNGTTATTTAGCGTATAAGTAGTGTTCATCCANGGACNGNCGATGCTGCAAGCTACTGAAGTCGACGCGTTAGAGCCGCTGGCGAGCTTGAAGCCTGAAGCTGAGCCGGTCAACGTGAGCTTCTCGCATTTAAAGGGCATCGAATTGCCCATTCCGGGAATAAGCACTCCGGTTGCGGTAAGCGANNANTNGGATACATCCNAATAATCCATNTCAAANTCCNTCGTGCCTATCGAGTNAGCCTNGCCGGTGGATNNGNTTGNGTAATAAAGCATNCCCATATTGAAAANTTGAGTATTAGNGTNGTTTGTGTCANACGACGCCAACAATAGCATCGATAATACAGAAAAAGTTAAAGATTTCAATAATTTCATACTTCGTTTCTAATTAAAAATTCATGCGGAGGGTCACGCCCATCCTTGCCGGCTTCCCCCTTTGCAGGAAAGCATTCCCTATACTAACGAAATAAAATGTGTCATATTGCGTGTCGGTCAGATTTTCGCCCCACACCGTGAGCGAACAATTCTTGTGGACTGCTGTAACCGAAGCTCCGAGTGTGGCATAAAGCGGTTGTTTAACCGTGTTAGCCTCATTCCACATTATCTCGCCTATACCGCGGCAATTTATGTCAAATTTTAATTCCTCAACCCATCCTTTGAAAGGGTGTGTATAGTTTAGCGATGCAAAAATAGTGTTTTTAGGTGAATATGGAATACTTTTTCCCTTGTAATTTTCAAGTCCGTCATGATATTTAACGAATTTTGCGTTTGTGTAACCATAAGAAGCTGTCAGCTCCAACCGGTCAATCGGGAAATAGGAGGCGGAAAGCTCCACTCCGTAACTGCGCGTTTTACCCGCATTAGTCATCATTCTCCCCGTAGTGAGCCCCTCGGGAAACGACGTGAGCTGCTGGTCACGGCAATCAATGTAAAATAAAGCCGCCTGCCCCCTCACTCTTCCGTCACGAGTGGAAAAATGCGACCCGACCTCGTAGTTCCAGCTATATTCAGGCTTGTACGACATTATCTCCTCCGCGTCGTATGCTTCCGGAGTCCCCATTACGCTCATTAGCTTCTGTTGCAGCACGTCGCTGAACATCTGAGTGTTGTAGCCGCCGCTCTTATATCCACGCGCCACCGACACGTAGATATTCGTCGACGGGAGCGACTGAATGTTGTAGGTGACGGAAACCTTAGGCAACGCTTCGACAAACGTCTTGCTCAGCCTGTCGCTCTCATCTATATTAACCGGCACTTGAGTGAGCGGCACCCAGCTGTCGCCCATCTTCCTCGAAACTGTGAACGCTGTCGCGCAGTCACTGAAATACCTGAGCGACGTCTTCTCCACGTCAATTCTTATCCCGGCTGAGAAGTCCCAGGCTCCAGCCCGGTAAGTACTGCGATGATAAACCGCCGCCCCCCACACCGGATTGGTAAACCGGCTGTTGAGGGCAATCCTGCCGTCGTCGTGCGAAAGCATCATCCCCTTAGGCACCATCGCGCGGTTGGCGTTGTCAAGGATGAGACGCTCTATTCCGTCCTCCTTGAACGTGACGGGAGCCTCCATTTTCATCCTCTTGTAAAAGCCAAACACTCCGCCAAGCCAGCTGTAATTGCCTGCGCGCCCCTTTCCGATGAGATCCTGTGTCAATGCCCATTCACGGCGCTTCTGAGTCAAGGTGAAATAGGATTGAGGAAGAAAATCCTGATCGAGCGTCATATTGTCGTCCACGTATTGGAAACTGCTTATGCTCGACAATTCCACGTTCCCTGTATTCCATTTCACGGTAAGCCCGTCGGTCACCCCCGTGCGATGATAAAAGCATGTGTCATTATAGTTTATCTCGCCGCTTTGAATACTTTCGTAAGGATAACCGTTCTGCTCCGACCATGAAAACGCGGCGGTATTCTCTATCTTGAGATTAGACGACGGATGCCATGCCGTTTTCCATCGTCCAGAAGCCTGCTGCTCCTTTCCGCAATCGCTTCCGTTGAATTTATTGGTATAGTACCCGTCACTTCGGCTATAGGCGCCGGTAAACGCCATCGCAAGCCCGGAAGAGAGCTTTCCGTAATAACCCGCCGAAGCTCTGAAACTATTCGCCGAACCATATTCCAGCACCGATCTCACCCCCTGATAGTCCATAGGAGAAAGCGTATAGACGTTTACAAGACCGCCCATGGTGTTGCGCCCGTAAAGCGCGCTCTGCGGTCCGCGCAACACCTCTATGCGCGATATATCCTCAAGGTCGAAATCGTAAGCGTCCTTGTTCAGAAACGGAACATTATCCACATTCATTCCCACTACCGGCTGATCGATTCGCGCGCCCATCCCTCTTACGTAAATGGACGATGTCATCCTCGACCCGTAGTCAGGAATATAAAAATTAGGCGACACCTCGCTCACATTTTTAATCGTCTTGATATTGAGCCGGTCGATCATCGCCCCGCCCACTACGGTGGAGGCGACCGGCATACGGTCGATAACCGGATCGCCCTTGATTGCCGTAACCGAAATCTCGCTAAGCGTTACCACCGTATCGGGCACTGCGGTTTCCGACGCGAAAGCCCATAACACGCACGAAAACAAAGCTGCTGAAAATCCTGTCCTCTTCATAACTGCGCAAAGTTACAACCATCTTCACTCCCACGCAATCCCTATATATAGTGAATCCCTGCGAACAAATTGCCGTCCAAATTTGTCATCATTATATAAACTGGTTTTTTAAATTCACAACATTATGCTGAGTCTTTCAATGCTGATTCCTAAAGAACCCGCAACGCAAGCCGACCTTGCGTTGCAGACAATCGCTCCCGACGCCGCCCACGACACCACCTACACCGTGGCAAGATATCTTTTGGACATATCCAACTGGATTCTAAGCTGGGTGGGACTCTCCGGAAACAAAGTTGCCGAAACATGGATTTACGCCATCGTAGTGTTGGCGATATCGATGATCGTTGGATATATCACAAAATGGATCGTGCTCGGAGCATTAAAACGATTCGGGAAGAAATTGAAAAGCGACATATACTCCTATCTAACCGGAGAATTCTTTTTCACAAAACTGTGTCGAATGATTCCGGCACTGACATTCCTCGTGCTCATCCAGTTCACGCTTGTCGAAACCCATACTCAGATTGCCGACATACTCACTAAAATAACACTCCTTTATGTATTATACGTGACCGGAGTCGCTGTCACCGCGCTCGTCAGCGCGATATGGAAGCACATCGACGCGCGCCGCAACACCAAGCATCTTCCACTCAACGGGCTTGTCCAATTGATAAAAGGCATCATCTGGATTGTGTTGACGATAATCGCAGTGGCAATCATCGTCAACAAATCTCCGGGATCGCTTCTCGCCGGGCTTGGAGCCTTCGCCGCAGTCCTGATGTTGATATTCAAAGACAGTATCCTCGGACTCGTCGCCGGAGTGCAATTGTCGCAAAATGACAGCCTCCACGTTGGAGACTGGGTGAAAATCGACGGAACCGACGCCAACGGAACCGTCACCGAAGTGTCGCTCACTGCCGTGAAAGTCCAGAACTGGGACAAGACCACCACAAGCGNCCCACCCTACNGCNTTGTCAGCGGCAGCTNCACCAACTNCCNGTCGATGCAGATGAGCAACACTCGCCGCATTCAGCGCAGCTACATCATAGACCACGACAGTATCCTTCCCGCCACTCCCGAAATGCTCGAATCGCTTCGCCGCGTTCCGTTCATGAACGATTTTATCACAAAGAAGCTTGCCCAGAAAGCTGCCGGGAAAGTCGAGGATGTCAACAACTCCGAGGGGCTTGTCGACGGCACGATCGACACCAACCTCGGTCTCTTCAGAGCTTATTTGAAAATGTGGCTCGACGCGTCGCCCTACGTTTCTCACGACGACACCTGCTTCGTCTCCACCTTGCAGCAAACCGAGAACGGAGTTCCGTTGCAAATCTACTGCTTCACATCGACATCGGCATGGCTCCCCTACGAGGCAATGATGGACACCATCTTCGAGCATATCTCGGCTATGATGATACCGTTCGGGCTCATCGCTTATCAGGCGGCATCAGGTCGCGACACCATCCTCGAAGGACTCGTTTCGGTTCAGGATCCGCAAAAAATCTACGGAATGCCTCAACCCATCTACAACACTCCGCAACAAGTCCCCGCATCAACCGCAGCCAATAAACCTCAATAATAAAAAAGCGCTCTTGCGCAGGATGTTCACCGAAGCGGCGCCCGGCACACACCCGGCGCCGCTTCAACTCTTAAATATTNACCTATATTTCCCAGTGTCCACCTTTCGTTGAGNCAACTCTACNAATAAGACCGTCAGCCATCAGACTTTGAAGTNTCCTTTTCACACTGCTATCGTGCAAACCGATCACCTTTGCAATCTCAGACCTCGTTATTTTAGGATTTGATTTTATCAGTTGATAAATCCTATGTTTTTCCTCAGAAACTTGATTGGACTGAGCCTTTTCTTGGTCGGGCAGCCCTCTTTCTTGGTCGGCTTGGATAGTTTTTTGGTCGCCCATCCCTTTTTCTCGGTCGGTCAGCTCTCTTTCTTGGTCGGCTCTATCGGCATAGAGTTCGAGCATAGCTTTTACATCCTGCTCGTTGCCACCTGTGGAGAGAACAAGGATTGTGCGGTCTACTCCATTGTTATGAGTTTCGACTATTGTGGCTGGCGTATGGTAAACTTTTTCCCATACTTTGCAGATACCGCTAAGCCCGCTTCCAGCCCGCTCACCAAATTCTATTAAAGAGAATATCTTTAACATGATACTATTGCGGGGATCGGATATGCCACCGTTGATAGCGTCTGGTATGGATATGCGCACTGTGCCGGGATTTGATAACTTATAGCCATCTTCCGACTTTTGAATCACCAATCCCTGCCGTCCATAAAAATCCGCATGGACTACCATATTGGTCACAGCCTCACGCAGAAGCTTATGAATCGGAGTATCGTCGACTCGCTGAGTACCTTTCAGCACAAATGGAATTTTCAACCCTTGTTGCATTCGGCGAAGCACTTCAATTACAAAGTCAAACACGTTTCCACTCCAGTCGCCGGATGTGGACACAATGCGATCCGTCCAGCGGGTTGCACCCAACGACCGGTTTTCCTGATAGTCGAGGAAGTAATTTGGNAATTCNCGNGTNATCTCATANTCNTAGCCGAACATNAGNAANCCGGCNGCCGTCGGATGATATTTNCCATCNTCNCCAATNCCNATTGCGCCAATCTTACGAAGAAACATCTCATCATCCTCGTTATTCCAAAGATGATTAGTGTGGGTAAACC
>WFMA01000022.1 GCA_009177195.1 Bacteroidales bacterium
ATCAAACCGCGTTGCTGGAGTCTGTTTTTTGCCTTATCAATCGCATCGCGTTTGAGGTCCAGCTCTCGCTCGACTATTCGCTGCGGCAATTGAAACGGGTTATTCCAATACTGCTTGTTGCNCTGGGATATGAGATACNTATACACNTGGCAATCCAAGGACTTNAATGGGATATTCCTATTAAGACTNCAAAATCGGTTGAAGAGTTCTATTAAGGTCATCGGTAGAGCGGATATTGATTTAACAGTTTGTCAATGTAGGGCTGAGGATTCGTACGTAAGTAGACGCATACGGCAGTCACAAATTCAATGATGCCATGGCACACCACGTAAACGCTGCCATGACTCTCGACGAGCGATTGCCACGCTTTCTGATAAGCGTTTTGTGTTCCGGCTGAGGATCCTTTGCGTTTAGGGACTTTCATCTCCACGCAGAGGGCAGCCTTTCCGCCGCAAGGGAATAGCAGTATCAAATCGGCAACTCCTCTCACCTGCCCCTCGTACACCATCATGGCGCCGGACTTGGCGCCTCGCCATCCGCCATTGGGAACGGAGAAAAGCAGATTGCCGACTTCGGGAAATGTGGCACGGAACCAACACACGCAAGTATGCTGAATTTTACTCTCTGAGTAGCCACGTTCCGCATCAAGAATCTCTCTCTTCGTCATTGTCTTTATTGGTTTTTCGGTCGCNCTCATTCAATAGCGCGACAATGCGCGCGCACTCAGATTNACAATCCTCATTGAAANCCGCTATTGAGTTCCAGCCGGATTCAAACAATCCGATATCATACTTGAGGATATAGATTTTACCGAATCGAACGAGCATCTTGAAATTCTTTCTCACAATCGGTCTCTGAACAGATTCATGCATATATTGACTGTGTCCTCCTCAATCTGAGTCGTGGTTCCCGTTACCTCATTGGCGATGTTTTTCTTCGTTTGAATGACCTTATACATATAGTTGTCAATGGTCTTATCGCCCAGGAAATAGTAGCAGTTGACGGCATTCTTCTGACCGTTGCGNTGNGCNCGGTCTTCCGCTTGCTCGCAGTCGCTGTAAGTCCATGGGAACTCNATGAANCCGACGCGNNNNGNAGCCGTAAGNGTCAANCCGGTACCNCCTGACTTGTAGTTNAGNATTATGAGCTTGCAATCGGGGTCGTTCTGGAAACGGTCAACCGCTGTTTGCTTTTGAGTCACATTGTCGGAACCTGTGACAGTCACCGCGTCGGGGAACTCTTTNTTNAGAGCGTCAACAACCTCTTTCAGATAAGCGAACATGATCAACTTTTCGCCGCCNTCGATAACATCATGGATAAAGTCGGAAACAGCNTTGATTTTACCTCTTGCCGATATCGCTTTCAACTGACCTAACCTCACCATCACCTCACCTCGCATTGTCCTTGCGATTTTGTCATCATCGGCATTCTTATATTGCCGCATATACTTGATGATGTCAGCCTCGGCNGCATTGTACTCTTCACGGTTGGTGATGTCGCANGTGATGTACTGNCGCATCTTATCNGGCAACTGCGTCAATACCTTCTGCTTCTCCCTGCGGAAAAAGCAGGTCATCCAAAGCTGGTAATTGAGCCGCCGGAGATTGGAGGATTGCTTCGGTCCGTCGCAGAATTGCGAGATAAAGCTCTTGTAACCTCCAAAATCTTCCAACCGTCCAAGTATCTTGAGCTGCTGAACGAGGTCGGTGTTATTGTTGACAACCGGCGTTCCTGTCANTGCGAAAATCCATTGCTTGCCTCGGCANATCCCCTCAACGAATTTGCTTTGCTGCGTCTTGGTGGATTTGCACTTGTGGCTCTCATCTATGATTACTGACTTGAACAGCTTGATGCGGTCATCAAACTTAATCGATGAAAGCGAGAATCGTGATGATTGCTTAACTTCGGTAACGAAGAACTTACGGAGGCTCTCATAATTGACGATGAACACATTCGATATCGATTCTCCTCTGCCGTTCTTCAACTCGATGAAGCGGTGCCAATCGTAACGGTTGCGGTCATCAAGGATTATGGCGTCAAGCCCGGCGAACTTCTTGAACTCACGTTGCCAATTTATCTTCAGAGAGGCAGGGCAAATTACCAATGTGGGAAAAGATTCCCCATAGCGTTGCGCTTCNCGGTGAGCCTTNACNACCGCNCATATNGCNTGNANNGTTTTGCCNANNCCNGGNTGATCTCCGAAGATGCAACGCTTGTGGTCCAATGCGTAACGCACTCCCTCCAACTGGTATTGATAGGGATTGAGCTGCATNTAATGCTCACCGGCGAACTCTTTCATAGGCGGGATATCATAAACAACATCGTGCGCCTCGGTGGAAACCTTTACGCACGACGCTATCCTTAAATTCACNGCCCACTGAGCGAAAGTGAACACGAACCACCGGGCATCCCTATTCGGGTCCAATGACTCTTTCTTGCCGACTATCCAAACCCTGTCCTCCCTATCCCATTTCGGTTCACCGGGGATATATCGACCGATTCTCTTAATCTGCTCGATAAGCCGCTGGTCAAACTCAAATGAAAGCCGGAAAGCCGAGGGCGTTTCAGTGACATAAACTGGCTTCATCGGTTATGCGACGTGTTCGACACCCTCGGGCAGTGGGACATCTTCCGCAGGCGTGGCTTCCGCAAACGGATCGACAGGATTGTCGAAGTTAAATTCATTCTGCTTCACCTGCCACTTACGCTCGNTGAGATACAGCTNCACCTCGTATATGCACACTTGGAGAGCGGTGTCAAGCTCCTCGCACCGCTCGTATGATTCAGTGTCGTTATTGAGAGCCGTCGCAGGAGCGCAGAGGTTAAGCACTTTTGATGTGCGGAGGGTCCGCTTGCCGATGAGCGTCACCATAGGGTTGACATCGTCATCGGTAACGGAGAAGCCCGTCACTTCAAGATAGCGGAGAGATTCGACCGTTTCGGCATCATCGAGATTGTCCCAGTCAATACGGTCCGCTTCCTTCTGTTCCGTGAGTTCGGCGAGGAATGGGACAAGTCCGGCGAATGCGGTTTTGAGATCTGCGTGGCAGATGTTTTTGCCTTTGAGGGTTACATCATTGCCGTCTNGGTCGAGGAATGTAGCTTCGACCGTACCGCCCTTGGCGAGTTTAGCCTTTCGGATTTTAATGTCTGACATAGCGCGTTTGTATGAATTATTTATTTTGGTAATCGTCAACGAAATCGGCAAAAAAGCGATCAGCCGGCAATGGGAGATTCATACCCCACTCGGTCGCCGCATCTGCCTGAATTTTATTGAGGAAATTAGTCATCTGAAGAGTGTTGAGAGTTGAACTGCGTCCGGGAACCCATACAAGTTTATTCCCGATCATCACTTGGCGAGATAGAAACTTGGCAACGTAATAATCATGCCAATCCTCNTTCGGCTGTCCCGACTCCTCTTNCATGTGCTTGAACCACATCCACATCNATGAGTTCTGCGATATGGACCGAGGCTTGGTCTTCCGGGTAATCTTCAAAGTATAGACCCCGTTAGACAATAGTGAGCATAGATAGTCAAATGACTTTTCCATGCTCACATTACCGTCTTTTTTCACAAGTTCAACTTCCATATCTTACTGTCGGGGGAATGGGAGATTTTCAGCAGTCGGTCCGTGCCCTTGACCGCTTGGCGGTTGTTGGTATTGCCGTTGTGCCGATGCTCCGTATTGCTGTGGGGCATAATCAGGCATCTGCTGTTGCGCTGATTGAGGGAATTGCTGTTGTGGAACCGCCCCGGGCATAGGCGCAGGAGCCGGCATCGGGGCGGCTTGGTGAGATTGCTGTCGCTCCTGAAGAGATTCAATCTTCCAAACCGAGCATTCAGTGTAATATCTGCCATTGTATTCCCGTGAAGATACGTCAAAGGAAAATTTAAGCCTTTGACCGGGGGCAAGATAAGCTCCGTAAGTTTCAACATATTTGTTCATCAGCGTAAGGGCGAGATTTTTAGGATATCGGTCGCCGTAAGTGATGACTATGACTTGCGTGGTGTA
>WFMA01000048.1 GCA_009177195.1 Bacteroidales bacterium
ACTTCATTGAGTTCTTTGCCTTCAATGCTATCCGGAATTTCACTCTGTGCCATCATAGAACCGACAGCTGTCAGAGCAATGAATATGACAAAAATTCTCTTCATAACCGTTATATTATTGTTATAGCGCAACCACGAAGTGCTCGCGGCTCCAAGATTAAACTCTCGCCGCAAAGTTATCATCAAAACTGCCGCCAATTATTATCTCCAACCTTATTTACTCTTAAGTGCTCCCTTATTTAGTCTTAAATCTGCAATGCTCTGATAGGCAGAGCGGAAGATTATTCGTAAATTTGCTTCACAAAAATAAATTTTAAAAGGTGTTCAGCGAGCACTACGTGGTTGCGTATGAAAAAGTTTAAAATCAACTCCATAATCTTCATATCAGTCATTGCGGTAATTTTTGGCTGCAATGTCTTTTATCTTGTCCAACTATATGAGTCAATCAGAAAGAATGTTGAACGAGAGGTAATGGCGGCAATGACGGATGCTGACATTGACGATCTCATGGTTCGTGCGGGCAGGGCGCAAGGTGTCGCTTCAAATTTTACCATGCAGGAAGAGACGGATTCGGTAGATTCCAGGGCTCCGAGAAAAGCAGAGGCATCGACTTATAGGAATGAGAACGGACAACTTATCTCCGTAAGAACAGAAGCCGATGGCACAGTTGTTGAAGAAAAAGCCATGTTGGCGGAAGAAACCCCTTACTCCAATCAGATGATCGATGCGATGAGCAAACAATTCCATACTCTCATGGATAAGTATATAGGCTTCGATATGGCGGTAATGGACAGTGTTTTGAATGACCATCTATCACGTAGATATATTTATCCGGAATTTGTAGCAGTGGAAGTTGTAAATGGAAATGATTCCGTTATCATCAGTAATCCTATGATTCAACGTCGCTCGGGATATGACACATTCAAGATAATTATCAATCCTAACGAAGACGTTTATTATAAAGCCTATATCACTCCTTTGACACGACATATCCTTTCTCAGATGATGGGGGTGATTGTGACGATATTTCTTCTTATGGTTGCTTTCGCCGCAGCATTTCGGTATCTGTTCCACACAGTATCCAAACTGCGCACTCTTGAAGAGATGAAAGATGATTTTGTAAGCAACATGACCCACGAGCTGAAAACGCCTATCTCAATAGCCTATTCCGCCAATGATGCTCTGCTTAACTATGATGCCGGCGATGATCCGGGGAAGAAAGCGGCATATCTTACCATTGCCATGACTCAGCTAAAACGGCTCGGAGAACTTGTTGAGAATATTCTCGCCATGAGTATGGAGCGACGGAAGAGTATGAGGCTTGAACCGGAACGAATTGACCTGCCGGAACTTGTTGCGGAAATAGCTGAAGCGCAGCGGTTGAGAAGCGATAAGAAAATAGGGATTGATATTGAATCAGACGGAGAAATTTGCATAACCGCTGACAAATCCCATCTGTCCAATGTGTTGAATAATCTGATTGACAATGCCATCAAATATTCCGGGGAGTCGGTTGCCATTAAAATCAAGATAGGCGCTGATCGAATCTCCATAGCCGATGATGGCATAGGTATTCCGCAGAAGTGCTTGCCATTCATCTTTGACAAGTTCTACAGAGTGCCGCATGGCAACCGTCAAGATGCGCGCGGCTATGGCATTGGGCTTTATTATGTAAAGCATGTTCTTGATAAGATGGGCTGGAGCATATCGGTCAAGAGTCAGGAGGGAGATGGTTCAATATTCACAATTAAATTTGACACACATGAAAGCCAAAATACTATTCATTGAGGATGAGCGGGACTTGTCGCTGATTGTTTGTGACACTCTCCGTCAACAGGGATATGAAGTCACGGCGGCATTCGACGGCATAGATGGTTTGGCGAAATATAAGGAAGAGGGCGCCGACCTGATTATAGCGGATGTGATGATGCCGCGGCTCGATGGCTTTGCTATGGCAAGGGAAATAAGGCGGCTTTCATCCTGTGTGCCTATCATATTCCTGACGGCAAAAAGCTCGATCGATGATGTTGAGGAAGGCTTTGACATCGGAGCAAATGACTACCTCAAAAAGCCGTTTGAACTCCGGGAACTCCTTGTCAGGGTTAAGGCTCTATTGAGGAATAAGCCGCAATGTAAAACCGATAATCCGGTATATTCGATAGGCAATTACAGATTTGATGCTGCCAATCAATTGCTCATATATGGCGGGAATGAAGTCGCGCTCTCGAATATTGAAACTCGTATATTGGCAAAACTGGCGGCTAATAAGGGAAAGACCGTCGATGCCTCAGAGTTGATGATCGCCGTGTGGGGGCGGGATGAGGTCAGCAACCGAAATTCTCTGCATGGCTATATCCATAAACTTAGGCAAGCCCTCCGTCATGACTCCGGTATCGCTATAATCAATCAACGGGGATTCGGGTATATGTTGACCGTTAGGAGTTTTTAGGCTGTTTTGCTAAAACATTCGGCGAAATAATGCCGATTGCCTTGCTCTTCAGATTTTTTGATTAACTTTGTGCTTGGAATGGTTCTTCCGCTCCAAGACATTTTGGTAAAATAAGAAGCGTTATGCGTCTTGCAAACTGAAAACCTGAGAAACTTTTAGTTTTGATGCAAGAGATAGCATAGTGGTTCTCACGCGTATAGCGTGGGCTGCTATTGTTGCATCTGCATCATTGGTTTTCTCAGGACCATCAGTTTGGACGTGCATAGTTGGCTCACGTTTCTTTTATAGCAAACCCACCATAGAGTCAGTGGAAAAACAAATTGTAGCCAATGAATAATTTAATCATTCGGAAGAGCTCTATCATTACAAGAACACTTTTTGACAAGGCAAGAAACATTATTTCCTACTTTGTTTTAAGTGTTGTCCTTTTGCCTTTCGTAGCGTCAGGTCAGGAAATAGATTCCGTTGTGGGACGACCATATAAATCGTTCGACACAACAGCTTTTTGTTCTTACCAGGGTTTTCACCCTTCACAGTATCTTACCGACAATAACTGGGACATTCTCTGTGCCTTTTTTGGGCCTGGTAAAATCACGAAGCTGGATTCTCTCGGAATTTCTTATAACAAAAGCCAATTGCGATTACTGGAAGTCGGTGATCTGCTTTCTTATGAGAATGGCATATATACGACCAAAATGCCGATTTTCGGAAAAACGGAAACTCAAACTATTCGTCGACAGTCCAAAGAATTTGCTGATAGCATCTTTCCTATAATTGAGCCGGAATTGAGGCAACTGATTACAGTTTTTGATAAAGCCGGCTATGCAAAACAAATCTATAGTCTCATATTCTCCTATCTGCTTGACACCTATATTTGGGATGATGAAAGATTATCCTCACCGATGAGTTGTGAAGACCACGGTACNTGGTCAGGNGCNTATTGGGCAATGTATGAACCTCGCTCCNATGTNAAAATCGGAACAAATGGCTTNGGACCNNTNCANCAAAANTGGACNGANGACCTTGGNTATTGGCTNNACTCNAACAANCTGNTTGCTTTTGCAAAAGAAGTGAACAAAACTCAGGGCAANCCTATAGAAAATAAAGAAGTNATAAATNCCATAGNNGGTTGGGGNCTTACNGATCAGGATGGNAAAATTNTAATNCCGATAATGCNCGTAGGNAACAATGATANAATCGATNTCCTTTGTAAAAGCATTACAAATAAATTAAGTGAAGCAGTAAAGGCTTACTGTCATTCATGGAGCGCTGAGCATAACATCACTTCTGAACAATTTGGTCAGATTATTTTTTACCATGAAGTTATGTGGGATTTGCTTGATATCCTGGAATCAAAAGGAATGATTTCAATGCCTCCAATTCTTAAAGGAGAAGAAGTGGGGAAAGAGCATTTTGGCGATATTTGCTTTATCGTATTATAAGATAATCAAGATTGACCTCCCATTTACGACTCACAGTAAAAATTGGGTTGGTGAATTTCTGCACCAAAGGTAGTCTGAAAGGCTTGTCTATCGATCCTGATTGATGGCGATATTGAAATAAGTAAGTCAAGGTTCTTTTGCTGCCGTTTTGGCGTGGCGAGCCTGTGTCCAGTGTGGGCGTGGTTTTCGCGGGCGCTCTTGGCGGGGGCAGCTGCCGCTTAGCAGCTCAAGGCTTGGGAGCACGTTTGCCGCAGTCCCGGGACAGGGAGGATGAGGGTCCGGTATTCATTGGCACGCCGTACGGTTGGTGTGGTAGGCTCTTCGTTGGGTGACATGGCGCGCCGTACGGTTTGGGGTGTGGTCGGCTCTTCGTTTGGTGACATGGCGCGCCATGTCCCTACTTTGGGGGTTGCGGGGTGCTGTACTTTTAGGGTGGAGCGGCGGTGGAAGGTGTCGTTGTCGAGCTGGCGTGGCAGCACTTTGTAGTTCAAAGGATGGATGACGGGGTCGCGGGGGATCTTTTTGAGCGCCTCGCGGCGTTGTTCCCTTATGCGCCGTTGCCGCTCTTTCTCAGCTGCTTGACGGCGCTCGTATTCGTAGAACGCCAGCCGCCGGTATTCGCCGTAGTCGCGCAGAAGATAGTATTCGTCGGTGCGCGGGGGCATGCACTCCTCGAAGGTGACTTCGGGGAGCGTGCCGAAGGGTATCTTGCGGCGCATGGGG
>WFMA01000189.1 GCA_009177195.1 Bacteroidales bacterium
CCTTTTACGAATTTCGGTCCGAGAACGTCGCCGGGGAACACCTTGCACAGGTCGCATCCGCATTCCTGAGCGAAACCTACCTCGCTGATTGTGCCGCAGCCGGGAGTGTAGGGAACAAGACGGCGATTGCAGATCTTTGAGATTTCGGGGTTGAACAACGGACCAACGATGAAGCATGCGCCGAGCTGAAGATAGAGAGCTGCGGTAGCGGGGTCAACGATTGAGCCTACGCCGATTGCCATTTCGGGGCACTCCTTAGCTGCGAATTTCACAACTTCAGCGAATACTTCGTGGGCGAAGTCACCGCGGTTGGTGAATTCGAAAGCGCGGATACCGCCTTCATAGCAGGCTTTGACAACCTGTTTTGCCACTTCAGCGTCCTTGTGATAGAACACCGGAACGATAGGAGCCTCAGCCATCTTGGCGAGAACTGCCACTTTATCAAATTTTGCCATAATTATATGTGTGACTATTTTATTCAAATAGTCTTACCGGGCATGGCGCCCGATAAGACTTTATTAAAAATACGGGATTTAGATTAGCGCTGTACGCGGCCGTTAGCGTTACCGCCTGCGAGTGATTCAACTTCTTCGGTTGTAACGAGGTTGAAGTCGCCGGGGATAGTCTGCTTGAGGGCTGAAGCGGCAACGGCAAATTCGAGAGCTTCGCCCTGGTTGGGCTTGGTGAGAAGACCGTGGATGATACCGCCTGAGAATGAGTCGCCGCCACCTACGCGGTCGATAATCGGGTTGATGTCATAGCGTTTTGACTCATAGAATTCCTCGCCGTTGTAGATCATAGCCTTCCAGCCGTTGTGGGTAGCAGAGAATGACTCGCGGAGAGTTGAGATGACATATTTGAAACCGAATTCTTTAGCCATAGCCTTGAAGATGCCCTTGTAGCCTTCAGCTGAAGTTTCGCCGGCTTCCACGTCAGCGTCGGGTTTGAAGCCGAGGCAAAGTTCTGCGTCCTCCTCGTTGCCGATGCAAACGTCTACATACTGCATCAACGGGCGCATGATTGACTGAGCTTTTTCCTTTGTCCACAGTTTTTTGCGGAAGTTGAGGTCAACGCTGACAGTAACGCCGTGGCGCTTTGCAGCTTCGCAAGCGAGGCGGGTCAGCTCGGCAGCCTTGTCAGAGATGGCGGGAGTGATACCGCTCCAGTGGAACCAGTCAGCGCCTTCCATGATTGCGTCGAAGTCGAAGTCGGCGGGATCAGCCTCAGCGATTGAAGAACCGGCGCGGTCATAGATCACTTTTGAAGGACGCATTGAGGCGCCTGTTTCGCAATAGTAGATGCCGACGCGGTTACCGCCACGAGCGATGTGGTCGACCTTCACGCCATAACGGCGAAGGGCGTTGACAGCTGCCTGTCCGATTTCATGTTTGGGAAGTTTGGAAACGAAATATGCGTCATGTCCGTAGTTGGCGCAGCTTACGGCTACGTTAGCCTCGCCGNCACCCCAGATGACATTGAAGTTGTCTACTTGCAATAAACGATAACAGCCTTNCGGCGACAGGCGAAGCATGATTTNGCCTAAAGTNACTACTTTACTCATTTTNCTTTAATAATTGGTTAGACTTNATGNATATATTTGGTTATTTAGTTACTTCACCCATATCCATCATTTTNTGTTGACGGATGATGTTCATGCGGTTCCACACGACCATACCCATGNTGCAGATGACGAGGATTCCGGCNCCGATCCACTTCAGCGAGTGGCAGCACTGGTAGATGACCCATCCGAGCGGGCTGCCGGCGAAGTCAAGGCTTCCTGCCGAGAATCCTTCAGGGATTCTCACGGCGGCGTCGCCGGTCTGCGCGTAAACGTCGCGGGCTGCTTCGGTGAACGCCGGGGCGATGTTGGTGACCATATAAAGACTGCCCACCATTATGATGAGACCGATGATGAATGTCTTGAGCACATTTCCCTTAGTGAAGGGGAGAATGAGGGGGAACACGTAGAACATTCCGGCGAGCGACGCAAGCGGCAGGAATTCGTTGCCGGGGAGGAATACCGCAAGGGCGAGCGTCACCGGGATGAGTAGCAGCGAAACCACCAGGGTGGTGGGATGACCGATGACGAGCGCGGGGCTCATGCCGATTGAAAGACCTTCGGCTCCCTTGAATTTGCGGGCTATCAAGGCGCGGGTGGCGTCGCTTATCGGTTTCAATCCCTCGATGAAAAGAACGGTGATGCGTGGAATGAGCTCCATCACGGCGCCCATCTTGATTCCAAGACCGAGAATCGAGGGGATATTGTCGACAATTTCGTTCCAGCTGCTGTAAGAGAGGCAGCCGATGGCGATTCCTACGACGACTCCGAGGAAGAGCGGTTCGCCCATGATGCCGAATTTGCGTTTAAGCCCCTCGGCGTCAATCTCCAGCTTGTTCATTCCGGGAATCTTGTCAAGCCCCTTGTTGATGATCCATGCGAATGGCGCGAATCCCTGGCAGAAGGGCTGGGGAATCGAGATGCCCTCCATGTTTTCGTAGAACGACTGGAATTTCTTGGCTGTTACATCGGCAAGCACCAGGGTGATGATGTAGCAGATGATCGCTGCGAAAAATCCCCAGGCAATTGAGCCGCTGACAAAGTAAACGACGGCGCCGATGAAGGCGAAGTGCCAGTAGTTCCAGAGGTCGATGTTGACTGTCTGGGTCGTTTTGGTCAGCAACATGATAAGGTTTACTCCGAGACACACCGGGATGATAAACGCGCCGACGGCGGTGTTGTAGGCGACTGCGGCGGCGGCAGGCCAGCCCATGTCGAATACCGGGAGGTCGAGGTTATAGATTTCAACTACTTTGGTCAGCGCCGGTCCGAGGCTTGATGTGAGCAGGGCGGTGATTACCGAGAGTCCGATGAATCCCACACCCACCTTTAGTCCGCTCTTGAACGCGTCGCCGAATTTTATGCCGATACAGGTTCCGAGGATTGTGAAGATGATGGGCATCATCACCGCCGCTCCAAGACCTATTATATATTTAAAAACTTCTTCCATGAAAGTGATAATGGATACTTTAGGTATAACCACTGCGGGGCTCTACGCTCCGCAGTGGTATGTTTTGGCAACGGGAAGTTGCTTATTTGGGTTGCTTTCCGATGTAAGCGAGGATACCGCCGTCAACATAGAGAACGTGACCGTTCACGGCGTTTGAAGCCTCTGATGCAAGGAACACTGCGGGACCGGTGAGCTCCTGAGGATCAAGCCAGCGGCCTGCGGGAGTCTTGGCGCAGATGAATGAGTCAAACGGATGACGGCTTCCATCGGGCTGTCTTTCGCGGAGGGGAGCGGTCTGGGGAGTTGCGATGTAACCCGGTCCGATACCGTTACACTGGATGTTGTATTCGCCATATTCAGAGCAGATGTTGCGGGTGAGCATCTTGAGACCTCCCTTGGCAGCTGCGTAGGCGCTCACGGTTTCGCGTCCGAGCTCTGACATCATAGAGCAGATGTTGATAATCTTGCCCTGGCGGCGTTCCATCATTGAAGGAAGAACAGCCTTTGCCACGATAAACGGAGCGGTGAGGTCGATGTCGATCACGCGGCGGAAATCGGAAGCTTCCATTTCGTGCATGGGCACGCGGCGGATGATACCTGCGTTATTAACCAGAATGTCGATGGGTCCGACTTCGGCAGCGATAGTTGCTACCATTTTTTGAACGGCGGGTTCGTCGGTCACGTCGCAAACATATCCGTGAACCTGGATACCTTTTTCGGCATAGGCGGCAATACCTTTGTCAACGAGTTCTTGGTTGATGTCGTTAAAGCAGATTTTTGCGCCCTGTTCAGCGAAGGCTGAAGCGATAGCGAATCCAATGCCGTAGGAAGCACCGGTCACCAAAGCAACCTTGCCTTCCAGAGAAAAATTTAAGAATTGGTTCATTGTCTCTCAATATTAAATGGTTAATAAATTTAAGCGTTCAAAGGGGTAAATAAGGGTCTGCGCTTGTGCAACAGTTTACAAAGATAGAAAAAAAATCGGTGTGTTTTCATTTAAAAAATGGACATCGTGAAAAAAATGTCGAAAAAAAGCCGTAATTTTGAATTTAGGCACAATTTTAATATTATTCCGGAACAAAATTGTATTTCTCCTGGAGGGAAAGTGAAAAATTCTTTGTTTTGACCAGCGACAAAAACGCAGTTTTGATTGTTATGAATATGAGAAGTATTGCTTATAGTGCTTAAGTTGTTAGTGTTTCAACGCTTTAAACGAGGGAATATGATGAGTATCAGGACTTTGATATTGACAGCCGTGATCGCGCTGGCGACTCTCCTGCCCGGTGAGGCGGGGGCGCAGATGCCCATTAAGATATATTCGCGTCTTCAACAGGCGCCCGACAGCGCCGATGTGGCTTATTACGGCAAGGAGCATTTCTGGAGGGGAGCCGGCGAGGTGTTCGGATTCAATATCGGTTTGTGGGCTTTCGACCGTTTCGTTCAGCATGGCGACTGGTCCTATATAAATTTCAATACTATAAAGGAGAATTTCCGTCACGGTTTCAAGTGGGACAATGACAACTTGAATACCAATATGTTCCTGCACCCTTATAACGGCAGCCTTTATTATAACGCCGCCCGGTCCAACGGCTACAATTACTGGCGGTCGGGGCTCTTTGCCATTGCCGGGAGCGCCATGTGGGAGCTATTTATGGAGCGTGAGTATCCATCGACCAACGATATTATAGCCACCCCCATCGGCGGTATGTGTATAGGCGAAGTGTGTTTCCGCGCCTCCGACCTCGTGCTCGACGACCGCGCCCGCGGCGCTGACCGTGTGGGCAGGGAGATATCGGGCTTTCTACTGTCGCCGATGCGCGGCATAACCCGCATCATCACGGGCGACGCATGGAGAGTGCGCCCCACGTCGGGCAAACTTTTCGGTATCCCCAACATCGCCGTCGAGATTTCGCTCGGCACGAGAATGCTCGATTATCATCATGATAACAGTTATGTGAAATTTGGCGGCGCGATGGAGCTGAATGTGGAGTATGGCGACCGGTTTGAGCTGAAAAGCAAGAAGCCCTATGACTACTTCACCTTCAACGCGAGCCTTAACTTCATGAAAACCCAGCCGGTCCTGAGCCATCTTGAAATCAAAGGCAGGCTCATCGGGCGCGAGCTTCTTGAAGAGAAGGACACCCATTTGAGCGTGGGGCTTTTCCAGCATTTTGACTTTTTTGATTCCGACACCATCACATCGAGTCTGGTGCCCTATAAACTCGGTATTCCCGCCAGCTTGGGCGGCGGAGTGTTCTTCCGCGACATTCAGCGTCGGCGCTGGGTGCTCGACGCCTACGCTCATGCCAATGCCGTGATTCTTGGATCGGTGCTTTCCGACTATTATAAGGTCGATGACCGCAACTATAATCTTGCGAGCGGATTTTCGCTGAAAGGCGGCGCCAACATGGTTTTTGACAGCAACCGCTTTTCAATGTCGCTCTCTCACGAGTATTACCGTCTTTTCACCTGGGTGGGCTATCACCGTAATGCCAATCTTGACGATGTCGACTATAAGACCCTGAACGCGCAGGGCGACCGCTCGGTGGCATCGTTTAACGTGACCCAGTTCCGCGCCGAGATGAAGCTCTATCCACGCCTGTATCTGACGGTGCTCCTCGACCATTATCTGCGGTCGACCCATTACCGCGATTATCCCCACGTGCAGTCGACGTCGCTGTCGGCGAGACTGATGGTCACATATAAGCTCTGAGGTTTGGAATTATGGAGGGAAAAATGTTATCTTTGCGTAATAATAGAGATTGTTGCCAATGAGTAGTGTTCAAGAATCCATGCGTGAGATTCTCGAAAAGGAGAGCCGCGCTATCGCAAATATTCCTGTGACCGACGGCTATGACCGCGCCGTCGAGCTTATCATAGAGCGCGTTCACCGCCGGCATGGAAAAGTAGTGACTTCAGGCATGGGAAAAGCGGGGCAGATAGCGATGAATATCTCCACCACTTTTTCATCGACCGGGACTCCTGCCGTCAATCTCCACCCTGCTGAGGCGCAGCATGGCGACCTGGGAGTGTTGCAGCCCGACGATGTGCTGCTGCTCATCTCCAATTCGGGCAAGACCAGGGAGATTATCGATCTCGTGCTGCTGGCTCGCAATCTCTATGATGACATTCCGCTCATTGTCATAACCGGCAACGCCGATAGCGAACTCGCCAAGATGGCGACAGTGACACTGTTCACCGGCGGCGCCCCCGAGGTTTGCCCGCTTGGATTGACTCCCACCACATCGACCACGATGATGACCGTGATCGGCGACGTGCTCGTGGTGAACGTGATGAAAGCTATCGGATTTACCCGTGAAGAGTATGCCAAGCGTCATCATGGCGGTTACCTGGGGTGTGTTTCAAGAGAGAAAAAACAATAATGTGATGAGAAAGATAATTGCAATAGGGGAGTGCGCCCTCGATGTTTTGTTCCGCAATGATTGCCCGTGGCTTTCGGTTCCGGGCGCGTCGATTCTTAATGCCGCCGCTTCGCTTGGGAAGCATGGACGTGACATATCATTCGTTGGCGAAGCGGCTGCCGACCATGTTGGCGACACTGTTGTGGATTTTCTCACGCGCAATAACGTGGGAACCCACTCCATCGACCGTTTTACCGACGGAGTAACTCCCGTGACACTGATTTTCACCGACGATCATGACTGCGAGCGTCACCGTGTGCGCTACGAGCGATATTCGACTCAGAGCTTCGGAGTGGTGTGGCCGCGCATAGATGCCGACGATGTCATAGTTTTTGGCGGCTTGTATGCCTTGGAAGAGAGGGTTCACTCGCGCTTGTTTGACATTGTTAAATATGCCCATGAGCGCAAGGCTGTCATTGTCTACGCTCCCGACATGGGCGTAAATCCGGCGGTCAATCTCACCCATGTCAAGCCGGCGATACTTGAAAATCTTGAAATGGCTGATATCGTCGTCACCTCCGACTCCGATTTGAGAACCATCTTCGGCGAAGGTGGCGGACGCAAGTCCTATAACCGTGATATCAGTTTCTACTGCTTCAACCACATAAATATCGACTTCGAGGACGCCACCGTCACATTCTATAACCGCAAGAAGGCTGAGAGCGCGGCAATCATGTGCAGCAACGAGGTGCGCAAGGTGTGGTTTGCCGGAGCGGTTGCCGGCGTTGTCGACGCTCTTTTCAAGGATGAAATATTGAAGGAGCAGGTAGCCGATATGGAGCCTGAGATGATGAAAAAAATAGTGGAGCATGCCGCCTCATGGGGCTCGAAAGCTGTCGAATCGACCGACCGGCTTGTTCCTTAACCAATTTAAGCGAAATAGAAAATGGCGACAAATTTGTCAACCGGGGCGCCTAAAGGCGATCTACCCCAAATATCAGCCGGAACCAAAGTGGCGATAGTGACCGCTGAATGGAATTCCAATATCACCGAGGCTCTTACCAGTGGCGCTGTGGAGCTTCTTGAGCGCGAGAAAGTGGAGTATGAAGTGTTCCATGTGCCCGGAGCGATCGAGCTTACCTATGCGGCGTCGGCTTTGTGGAACGCAGGGCGTTACGGCGCCATAATCGTGTTTGGCTGCGTGATTCGCGGCGGCACTCCTCATTTCGACTACGTGTGTGACAGCGTGACCCGCGGCGTCACTGAAATCAATCTTCGCAAAAACGGCGCGCCGGTCATATTTGGAGTGTTGACCGTTGATTGCGAGCAGGATGCGATCGACCGTGCCGGTGGAAAACTCGGCAATAAAGGTACCGAAGCAGCTGAAGCCGCAATAAAAATGATACATTTTATGGAAAATATATAAAAAATTCGTATCTTTGCACTACGAATTAAGGGCGAATACCAGAGTGGCCAAATGGGGCAGACTGTAA
>WFMA01000033.1 GCA_009177195.1 Bacteroidales bacterium
GGCGTTGGTCAGCGCATGGGAGCGTCGTCTCCCGGTCCTGGCGGAACCGCGAAGGGGCGAATGACTGCGAATTGATTCGGTTGTAGTTTTTCATAGCACCGGCAAAGTTAATACATGAACGTGCCGGATTTACCCACAAATTGTCCCACCCCCATAATTTTTTTTGCGTGTGCGATGTCGATGCCTGTTTCCGGGGCACCCCCGGCTATTCTGCGGGTTGCTTTGTATGATTTAGGGGGCACTCTTTGCAGAGTGCTTTTTTGAGGGGTGGGCTTTTACCCTCCACACCTCGCTGCGCTCGTAGTGGAGGGTTATCCGTAGGGGTGAGCCTTTCAGGCTCGTGGATTCGGGCGGCTGGTTGCGTGGGTGACATGGTGAGCCGTGTCGGTACGTTTTGGCAGTGGCGGGAATTGCTGTTGAAGACAGGGATGCGGGATTGCTTCTATATAATAGCGGTAATAGCGGAGGAGCGAGACCTAAAGCCATATTTTCAGATGCTGAAGGGCACTGGATTGTAAAATTCCGTCATACATACGATCCGAAAGATATTGGATTGCATGAAGCACGATATAATGAGGTTGCACGAAAATGCGGCATTGTTGTACACGACTTTCGGCTTGTCAATGGACGATATTTTGCGTCCCGACGGTTCGATATAGATAATAACGGTAATCTAATTCACACGCCAACCGCCGGAGGATTATTGAGGAAGTTCGGTCCGGATGCACGGAACTGACTCGATATGATATAAAATAAGTGTTTAACAATGTCGAAACATCGAGAGAAAAAGTTTAGTCATGTTCAAGAAAAAAATTGCCCGGACACTTTAAAGAGTCCGAGCAGTCTGTAACAATGTTTAAGTTTCTTTTTATGACACGATAGCGTCATTGGCGGTCCATTCTGTAAGGCTGCCTTCCTTCACCTGTATGCATACCTCAGTCATATCAGTCTCAGCGTGGAGTTTACGCTTTGCAGCCGGAGCTACGCGAAGCCAATCNCCNGCTTCGAGNGGCACATTCTCNCCNTCNATTTCCATNAAGCCTTTNCCGGNNACGATGAAATAGATTTCNTCGTTCTGCTTGTGGCTGTGNTAGAANGGAATTACTGTTCCAGCCGGAAGATTGTTGACTGACACTTCAGCGCCTGTGAGTGAGAGGGTGTCGTGCAGCTCGGTGCGAGGCGCGCCTTCTGCTACGTGGGTTTTACTGTAATTACTCATTGTCTTAGTTTTTTATTATTTTGAGATGTTAAATTTTTGTGATCTATGCTAATTCACCAAACATTCGTTTTATCTGAGCTATACGGAGTTCATTATATAATGAGGTTTGGGGCGAATCCGGAACCAATAAATCGAATCCATGGAATACTCCGGGAATAGTGTGAAGTTCCGCATTCACGCCTGCACACGATAGACGGGCAGTGTAATTAAGGCATGACATACAGAAGAGGTCAAGAGTCCCGACGGCTATAAATGCGGGTGGCAGATTTGACACATCTGTTGCGAGAGATGCAGAGTAGTATGGCAGTTCATTTTCAGGCAGTTTTTGACCACCCAACAGAGTCTCCCATCCAAGGCGGTTATAAGCGGGAGTCCACACCAATTGTCCGGCATACGGGTCGGGCATCGGATCTTTGTCAGTGCCTGTGCGGCTGTCGAGCATGGGATAAGTCAATGCCTGACCGCACAAGGGAACTCTGCCATTGTCGCGATTGTATAGAGCAAGACGGGCAGCAAGTCCTCCACCGGCGCTTTCACCTAAAATTACAATACGTGTTGGATCGGCACCATATTCGGAAGCATGGNCGTGAATATATTNAAGTCCTGAATAGGCATCATGCAAANCAGCGGGGAAAGNAGCCACGGTAGCCAATCGATAGTTTACACTTACCAAGATTGCCTGTAATCCATTGGTCAATACCTCAGGCTTAGTTGCCATAGTATTGGCATTCCCCATAAGATATCCTCCGCCATGCATAAAATACAATATGGGGAGCGGACCTTTACGAGTCACTTCGGACGGATGCCAAATGTNAAGGTCTATCTCATTCCCGTCCATACCTGTTATGGTGACTTTTTGGGNGCCAGGTAATTCCTGNCTTTCACCGATCATGCTGATAAGAGGATTCTTATCAAACGGNTATTGACAAGCCTCANATATCTTGTCNATTATAGGCACCTGATACTCTTTAGCGATCAAATGTTTTGATGTGAATTCTTCAGTCATAATTTTTAATCGTTTGTAACCCTCGTTCCGGGACTGTTCGGGTTATTATTTTACTTTTCAACCGTCCAAAAGGCGTATTGGTTCAATTAAATATCATCAAAGGCTACAATAGGACATATTATGCAGCTTATGGAATATTTTATGACGCAAAATTGCTAATTCTTGACAACCTAATGTTCTGGAAAAATGTTTTAAAAATAAAAACTCAGCCATGACACAAAATGCCCTTCCTCCATTATGGACAATTAAAGACCTCAACTCAGCCGCTGCCGGGATGAAATTTGGCTCTGACTTTATATTTTATCGCGATTTCTCCGCTCTCAAACAGCTTACCAGCAAAATTGTAGTAAATTTTGTTGGATTCATTTTTGTTTCGACAGGAAAAATTGCAATCACGTTAAATGATATCTCACTCAGAGCGGAAGCCGGTCAGATCATTTTCTATAAAGCCGGCGATTTTATTTCTGACGTGCTGTTTTCAGCCGACAGCGATGGAATGGTGTGTGGAATTGAAGCAACTGTGCCGTTTGAAAGCCGGAGTTCAGTCGNATTTCCTCAACTTNCGTNTTTGAAGGGAAACTGCATGGTTTTTAATCTCAANGAAGCTGTGGCGANTCTTCTTGGATTATATGGTGAATTATTGAGTCAGAAATATTTAATGGGAATAGAAAATGTGAGGTTCACCATAATTTCATTGATGGAAGATCTACTTGCTTCAGTCACTCTTCCCGGAGCAGACACCGATAAGCCGCCAACAAGACAATCGGCAGACCGACTTTATCAACGGTTTTCCACTCTCCTTATAGAATCGTATCCCAAACCAAGAGATGTTCAATGGTATGCAAATGCGCTTTCAGTGTCGCCAAACTATCTTGCAAGAGTTGTTAAACAGATAAGCGGTAAGTGTACAATGGATTGGATCAATGAGGCGATTATGACTGATGTAAGGACTTCTCTGATCCATACTGATGAATCGATAAAGGAAATCTCTGCCCGATTAGGCTTCAATAATCCCGCTTTCTTTGGGAAATATGTAAAAAAACACTCAGGCTTGACTCCAAAACAGCTTAGAGCATATTTGAATACAAAGCATCCCAATGAAAGTAATGATTGAGATCAGTAGGAGCAGCACTGCGGGATCCGCTACCCGGATTACTCTTACAGACCCTCTGTGAAGGTGTGTCGCATGGATGACATTGGGCGCAGTGCAGCTATTTTTTGGGGAGGACTGGATGATATTACAGAGGTGATACAAAGCGATTACGTTAAAAACAGTTAAAGGAGGCATTTTATTAGCGCATTTTTTTGGTGAATTAATTTTAATGCGTAACTTTGTAACAGTTTTTCATGGTATTAGATTTAAGGTAAAAAGATTATTCGTCGTGATGACGAGTAATTTTTTTTTATTACCCTACCCCAAAAATTCCACAAATTGAGCTAAGTAGCTGAACTTTATGCAGATATATCAGTAATGCTATTGAAAAATGGGGTAATTTTCACCCCTTGGACTTGTCGAAAACTTGTCCAAAACCACCTTTTTTCGTTATAAACTTTTCCGCATTATTGTCGGAATATTTTATTCACTTTTCCGCATATTTTATCGTAAATGGCTAATTTATCAGCAGTTATAGTTCCGGCTAAAATTCTTAGCAACGGCAAACACAAGATTCGCATTTCCGTTTCTCACAACGGAGGCGTAAGATACGTAGTTACGGACATAATCCTGAACTCGGAAAACGAGTTCAGAAACGGGCAGATAGTGAAGCGTCCCGATGCCGCATACCTCAATACAAAGCTTCGCAAATTGATACAGGAATGTCAGGAAGCGATCGACTCAATCGACTATATCGACGGTCTTACTGTGGCGGAATTAATCTCGCTCATGCAGGACGTCTCCAAGCAGTCACGACGCTCATTGCTATCCGTATTTGACGAATATGTGAAAATCGCTGTCCAAGCCGACGGGTCCAAAACGGCATACCGCCATCGGTTCACACGCATATCATCCTTCATCCCGCCGAAAACAATCATGGAGTCAATAACCCGTTCCACGGTCCTCGGGTTCGCAATGTGGCTCCGTGACAAAAAATACAGCCCTACCACGCAGAGGATCACGCTCACATTCCTTAAAACGCTCGTCAACTATGCCGTCAAATCAGGATATGTCGAGTATAGGGTGAATCCATTCAACGGTATCCCGATGCCGGAAGGGCTTGTGAGGAACGCTTGGCTTTCGCCTGAAGAGATTGTCAAAATCAGAGACGTGGAGCTTAGAACGCAGTCGGAACGAAGAGCCCGAGATCTGTTCATGCTTTCTTATTATCTCGGAGGAATGAACGTCGCCGACATCCTGCGTCTGAATTTCGGCGAAATGAACGGATTTATGTCATACAAGCGGAAGAAAACGGAAAACACCGCCAAATCAAGCGCAAGCACGGAATTTGAGATATGCAGGGAAGCTCAGGAGATAATCGACCGAAACATTGATGAAGGCGGGTTCTTCGCCGCATCGGAGTTTGAGCGTCAAAAGTGTTGCGGCGACCTTATATGGAAAGGAATGCGCGCCATATCGTACGCCACCGGCATAAAAAAAGTGATTTTCTACTCAGCCCGGAAATCTTTCGCTCAGCACGCCTTTGCCCTCGGCGTAGACACATCAACCATCGATTACATACTTGGACATAGCATGAAGCCTACAAAGAATATTTTGTACCATTACATCACGGTCACACCAACGATGGCTACACAAGCGATGCGTAAAGTTTTTGACAATTTGAAGTAATATTGTTACCTTTGCAACGAGGAGAGAGGAACGCCCGTGAATCAGCTTCGGCTGCCACGGGCGTTTTTGCATAGTCAAATGAAAGCGCTTGCTTTTGGAGCAAAGAGCTTGTAAATTTAATCGTCAATCTGCTCCATTGCTGCCGCATCAATCTCGTCGGCATGGGCATTAAGACGCTTGGCGATGTCACGGAACGCTTCGGCAAGTTGATGGTACTCGGCTTCTCGGAACCGTGCCGTTTTCCCAAACACAGTGTTGCCATTGATGCGTTGGGTCATCCATGCCGGGCTCCTCTTGAAATATTCCCGACTCAACGCAGCAGTGTTTATAATACCGTCCAATTCTGAAAATGCCAACCAAGTAGCATTTACTTTATCCTTCAACAATCTGGCTCGGTCTTCCTCGTGCTGAGCC
>WFMA01000079.1 GCA_009177195.1 Bacteroidales bacterium
GAGAACGCGGCGGCGATAATCGACGCCGTGCTCTCGCTGCCTCATGACATGGACGTGCTGATCGTGGACGACGGCTCGCCCGACGGAACCGCAGCAATCGTGCATGAAAAAATAGCAGCCAATCCGGGACGGGTCCACATAATCGAGCGCACAGGGAAACTGGGACTCGGAACCGCCTATATAGCCGGGTTCAAGTGGGCGATAGAGCGCGGATATGACTACATTTTTGAAATGGACGCCGACTTCTCCCACAATCCTCAGGACCTGTTGAGACTCTATGACGCATGCAGCCGCCAGGGCGCCGACGTGGCAATAGGGTCGCGCTATATTTCAGGGGTAAACGTGGTGAACTGGCCTATGAGCCGAGTGCTGATGTCATATTTCGCATCAAAGTACGTGCAGATAATAACCCGGCTCCCCATCCACGACACCACGGCGGGATTCGTGTGCTATCGCAGGAAAGTGCTCGAAACCATCGAACTTGACAAAATCAGGTTCAAAGGCTACGCATTCCAGATTGAAATGAAGTTCACCGCTTCGATGCTCGGATTCAAGGTGGTGGAAGTACCCATCATCTTCACCAACCGTGTGCTGGGAGAAAGCAAAATGAACAGCGGGATTTTCTCGGAAGCCGTGTTTGGAGTGATAAAGCTGAAACTTTCAAGCATGTTCAAAAAGAAACCCAAATCAGCCTAAAGCCCGGTTGCGCCATGAGACATGACATTATCCTTTTCAACGGAATCATTATAAACGAAAACCGCAGCTTCAGGGGCTACGTCGTCG
This sequence comes from Bacteroidales bacterium, assembly GCA_009177195.1. Lineage (GTDB taxonomy): Bacteria > Bacteroidota > Bacteroidia > Bacteroidales > Muribaculaceae > Muribaculum. Next base: position 784 of record WFMA01000079.1, read on the forward strand.
TCGACGGCGATGTGATCGCTGAAGTAGGCGAAGGGGATCCCGAAGCGTCGCTTACAGCAACGAGGACTATCGATGCCGAGGGCGCATATATTATTCCCGGAGTGATTGACGACCAGGTACATTTCCGTGATCCCGGACTGACTCACAAAGGCGACATATTCACCGAATCGAGAGCCGCCGCCGCAGGCGGGGTGACATCGTTCATGGACATGCCCAACACGAAACCGCCCACCGTCACCAACAGCGACGTGGAGTGGAAACTGAATCATGCGGCAAGCCAATCGGCGGTGAACTACAGCTTCTTTATCGGAGCCACCAACGACAATATCGAAGAGCTCCTAAAATGTGACTACTCACGGGTGCCGGGGGTGAAACTGTTTCTGGGGTCATCGACAGGCAACATGCTCGTGGATAATGAAACGGCGCTCAATCGCATTTTCAGCGAGGTTCCCGCCATTATCGCCATCCACTCGGAGGACGAGGCGACGATAAAAGCCAATCGAGAGCGGTTCGTAGCCGAATGGGGCGACGATGTGCCGGTGAAATTCCATCCCGAAATCCGCAGCAGGGAGGCTTGCATCCTGTCGACGCGACGCGCTATTGAAAGAGCAAAAAAATATGGCAGCCGGCTGCACGTGCTTCACGTGTCGACCGCCGAAGAGGTGGAGATGTTCTCCTCGGAACCGCTTGGCGAAAAGCGCATCACTTCGGAAGTGTGCGCCCATCACCTGTGGTTTTCCGACGCAGATTATGAAACCCTCGGCACACGGGTGAAGATGAACCCGGCGGTTAAAACCGACGCTGACCGCTCGGCACTGCGCAAAGGACTGCGCGATGGGAAACTCGACATCGTAGCCACCGACCACGCCCCCCATCTCCTGTCGGAAAAAGAGGGGAACGCTCTTACCGCCGCTTCGGGAGCACCGATGGTCCAGTTCTCGCTGCCGGTCATGCTTGAGCTTGCCGACAAAGGGGTGTTTACCCGCGAGCTGGTGATCGAAAAGATGTGCCACGCTCCCGCCGATTTATATTCAATCGACCGCCGCGGATATCTGCGCAAAGGATATTATGCCGACATCGCCGTAGTAAAACCCGGAATCCCCTACACAGTTACCGACGGAATGGCTTTTAGCCGATGTGGCTGGACACCGCTTGACGGCACCGTGCTCCACAACCGTGTCATGATGACATTCGTGAACGGCAAAGAGGTCTATTCAAACNGCGCCATCAACCCCGATGCAAGGGGAAAAGAATTGACTTATAACCGAAAGAACTAATAAATAAAAGGCTCGACGCCGTGAGCGTCAAGCCATAACCAAACCAAAAACCGTGCATACATTATGTTAGAAAAAGCTGATGTAAAGTGCTTAGACAAGGTTGTAATCCGCTTCTCNGGCGACTCCGGCGACGNNATGCAGCTTGCNGGTANCATTTTCACAAATGTATCGGCAGGGGTGGGCAACNAGGTATCAACANTTCCCGATTATCCGGCTGAAANCCGCGCTCCCCAGNGNNCGCNNAGCGGAGTGTCGGGATTTCAGGTGAGCGTGGGCGTAGGGGTACACACCCCGGGTGACAAAGCCGACGTGCTCGTAGCGATGAATCCTGCCGCTCTCAAGCAGAACGTGCAGCATCTCAAAGCGGGCGGCGTGGCTATTGTGGATATCGACTCATTCAAGGAAGCCGACCTCAAAAAGGCGCTGTTTGAAACAATGGAACCGTTCAAGGAGCTTAACATCAACGCCCAGATACTTGAAGTTCCAATAACCTCAATGACCAAAGCGGCGCTCGCCGACTCGGGACTTGACAACAAGGCGGTGATGAAATGCCGCAACATTTTCGCGCTCGGTCTCGTGTGCTGGCTGTTTGACCGCCCCGTCGAAGCCGTTCTCCACCATCTTAAAAATAAATTCGCCAAGAAACCGGCTGTCTACGAAGCAAATTCAAAAGTGCTCCTCGCCGGCTATAATTATGGCGAAAACATCCACGCCTCGGTATCGACCTACCGCATCGAGTCAGAGTCGATACGCCCGGGCTATTATACCGACATAAACGGCAACACCGCCACCGCCTGGGGACTTATTCTGGCTTCAGAAAAGTCGGGACGCCCGTTGTTCCTGGGAAGCTATCCCATCACTCCCGCGACCGACATTCTCCATGAGCTTGCCAAGCGCAAAGATCTCGGAGTGAAAGCCGTGCAGATGGAAGACGAGATTGCCGGAGTGTGCTCGGCGATAGGTGCGTCATTCGCAGGAAATCTTGCCGTGACCTCAACCTCGGGACCCGGACTGGCGCTTAAAAGCGAAGCGATAGGACTTGCCGTGATGGCTGAACTCCCGCTGGTGGTGATCGACGTGCAGCGCGGCGGTCCTTCGACAGGACTACCTACCAAGACCGAACAGACCGACCTCATGCAGGCTCTTTNCGGACGCANCGGAGAATGTCCCGTAGCTGTCGTGGCTCCGGCATCGCNCACCGACTGTTTCACCATGGCGTNTGAAGCTTGCCGCATAGCCATCGAACACATGACGCCGGTCATTCTGCTCTCTGACGCATTTATCGGCAANGGCTCGTCGGCATGGCGTATTCCCGATGACGACGAATATCCCGAAATAAAGCCCAATTTTGTTCCCGATTCACTCAAAGACAGCTGGAAAGCCTATTCACGAAACCAGGATACAATGGTGAGATATTGGGCTATCCCCGGAACGGAAGGGCTCACCCACCGCATAGGCGGACTTGAGAAAGATTTCAACACAAGCGTCATTTCCAACGACCCCGAAAACCATGAACACATGGTGAACGTGCGTCGTGAAAAGATAGCCCGTATCGCCGACAGCATCCCCGAGCTTGAAGTGATGTGTGACAAGGATGCTGACACCCTTCTCATTGGCTGGGGCGGAACCTACGGACACCTCTACACTGCCGCTCAGGAACTTTGCGCCAAGGGCAAGAAAGTGGCTTTCGCCCATTTCCGCTATATCAACCCGCTTCCCGCCAACACCGCCGAAGTGCTGAAGAAATACAAGCGCGTCATTTGCGCCGAGCTCAACTGCGGTCAGTTTGCCGACTATCTTCAGGGAAAATTCGGCGGCATGCAGATAGAGCGCGTCAACAAAATCCAGGGACAGCCCTTCCTGGTGAGCGAAGTTGTCGACGCTGTAACTAACCTCATGGACAAAAAGTAAACAACTCAGAATCATGGAATGTAAAAACTATACTGCAGCCGACTATAAAAACGGACAGTCGGTGCGCTGGTGCCCCGGTTGCGGCGACCATGCCATTCTCAACGTGCTCCACAAGGCGATGGCGGAAATCGGTGTGCCTCCCCACAAAACAGCGGTAATCTCAGGTATCGGATGCAGCTCTCGTCTGCCCTACTATATGAACACCTACGGCTTCCACACCATCCACGGAAGGGCGGCAGCGGTCGCTACCGGCTTCAAAATCGCCAATCCCGAAATGACAGTGTGGCAGATATCGGGCGACGGCGACGGTCTCGCTATCGGCGGAAACCACTTCATCCACGCCGTGCGCCGCAACATCGACCTCAACATCCTTCTTTTCAATAATAAAATCTACGGACTGACCAAGGGACAGTATTCGCCCACTAGCGACCGCGGTTTCGTCAGCAAATCGTCGCCCTACGGCACTGTCGAGGATCCCTTTATCCCCGCTGAGCTCGTATTTGGCGCGCGCGGCAATTTCTTCGGACGCGCCATCGACGTGGATCTGCCCGTAGGTCAGGAAGTGATGGCAGCCGCTGCACGCCACAAAGGAGCGTCGGTAGTGGAAATGCTTCAGAACTGCGTGATTTTCAACAACGGCATTCATAACCACATCACCGACCGTGAATTCCGAGCTGACCGCACTATCCATCTGCGCCATGGCGAAAAAATGCTCTTTGGCAAAAACATGGACAAGGGACTAGTTCAGGACGGATTCCTTCTGAAAGCCGTTGAAATAGGAAAGGATGGCTACACCATCGACGACGTGCTCGTGCATGACGCTCACACACCGAGCAATTTCCTTCACCAGCAGCTCGCCATGATGGACGGCTACTCGCTGCCACTCGCAGTGGGAATAATCCGTGACGTAGAGAGCCCGGTTTACAACGAAGAGCTCGACAAGCAGATTGCCGAAGTCCGTGCTAAGAAAGGATTCTCGACCCTTCGCGACATGATTCTCGCCGGCGAACACTGGGAAGCAAAATAAAGCCGTCATCAGGCGCGACAAACACAGTGCCTAATGACGCCTCATACTTCATAAAAAGTTATGGCTATGCGAATTCGCATAGCCATAACTTTTTATTCCCCATACTCATGTGATTGGGATTAATGAAGAAGTTAATTTTTTTTGAACTTCATCAAATAGTCTTGAAGTCGCAATGCCTGAGCCTTATTAATCTTAGCAAAGGATATTGACGACCTGATTTTGTCAAGTCCGTATTCCTCTATAATTTTTCCAATTGAAACATTGAGGAAAATCGAGGGCAGAGCATTGACGTTCTCCATATTGACAGTAATCTTTTCCGAAGTGTCCAACGCACCTTTTAAGCGGTCATAAAATACCGAGCCGGCTTGAGTGAAGTCAATATTTTCCGTAAGGATAGGTTCCAAAGATATTGTACACATAAGAAAAATGAATTACCAGTTAAACGAATCTATTATTTCAATATCATCAAAAGAAGAGAGGTCTACGTCCATGTATATCAACGTGCCCGGATATTTAAAGTTCA
>WFMA01000009.1 GCA_009177195.1 Bacteroidales bacterium
AAAAAAATAAGGGCTTCGATTGAAGCCCTTTGTCAAAATAATATGTTTTCTGTGGTAACGGCTTATATCATCTCGATGTTCGCCAACTCTTTCCGAGAAATCGGTGCCTCGCTTTGACAGAAAGGCTGAGCCCACATATATTATTCAATAAAATTACTATAAACCTTGCAAGTTTCTGCGTTTTTGTGATATTGATTGTAATATCTTCAATCAACCCTTTGGCTGATTATGCAATGCAAAGATAATATATAATTATTGCAAAATTGTTACACCGAGGTGCCAATTTTAATAAAAATTTAAACACTGGTGAATTTTGCTGCCTCTTCGGTCCATTTTAAGAGGGTGAAGCGGAATTCAAGCCCACCTTCAGGGCGGTTTCCGACCGTGATAGCTCCTCCCATTACGTTTACGGTGTTCTTGACAATGGGGAGTCCGAGTCCCGTTCCTCCCACTTTTCTTGAACGACCCTTGTCGATGCGATAGAATCGTTCGAAAAGGTGAGGGATATGTTCTTCTCCTACGCCGGTTCCGTTGTCATAAAATGAGAACCGGTACTCGCGCTTGTTTTCGGCTATCAGCTTTACTCCGCATTCAGTTCCGTGGCTGTGGAAATCAGCGTTGCGCACGAGATTCATGAGCATTGCGTAGAGAAGATTATAGTTGCCGACAATGAAGCAATGGGGCGGAAGATCATAGACAAAGTGAATGTTGTTGTTGAGCTTCAGCGAGCTCAATTCCAATGCCATGTTCTGAACCAGTTCGCTGAAGTCGATTCGTTCCCTCATCACTCCGGCTCCTCCGTCTTCAAGGCGGGTCATTGACGACAGGTCGTTCAGCATTGTGCAAAGGCGGTCCATGTGTTCGCGAGCTTTGCCGAGGAAGCGCTGGCGCGAGCCTTCGTCCATTTCGGGATGCTCGGCGAGAGTGTCAAGATAGCCCTTCACAACGCCAACCGGAGTTTTTAGCTCATGATTGATATTGTTGGTGAGCTGCTTGGTCATTCTCATTTTTTCCTCGTTGATCTTGATGGCAAGGCGGTGCTCGCGGTCGGAACGCTCGTTTGCCTCAGCCTTGTCCTGGTAAAGAGCTACAATCTTGCGCGAAACGTCGCCCAACTCGTCTTTGGAAAACGAGGCTGTTTCGTCGATTTCCTCGCCGCTTGCCGCTTTGATGGCAAATGAGTGGAGCAATTGCACGTTGCGGGCAAGATAGCGGGTGAAGAAGAATATGAATAATGACGCAACGATGCCTATGGCTATAACCACATACCACATTTTTTTGTCGACAGTGACTGATTTGAGCAGGATGTCGGTATAGGGCATGGCGGTGTGGGCGAAGATTTTGCCGTCGCTGCTTCGGCGCACGTCAAAGAAATAGAACGGGCTGTTGTCCACCGTGGGGCTGTGGCGCAAAGAAGTGCCGTGTCCGCTTTCTTTCGCTTCGGCATATTCCGGCGCCGGATTGGCGTCGCGGTATACCGGCATGATTGGCACGCCGCTGTGAAACAGCAGGCTGTCATCCTCATCATATATAGATATGCGCACTCCGTTGAGCTCGGTGTCGTCATAATACCCCTCGATGAAGCGGATGAACGGCTCAAGTTCTACGTCGTTCTCGTAGGCGTCGATTATGCGGGCGTTGATGAGCTCAAGGTCATTAGCCAATTGCTTGGTACGGAACTCCTTCTCGCTCTTGTAGCTTGCATAAGCCTGGATGCCAATGATTGCCCAAAGAGCGGTTATCAGCGGGAGAAAAAGGCGCCACCAATAATTAAATTGTCTCTTTGAAGCCATATCCGAAGCCTAACCGAGTGATGATATTGTTTCCGTAGGGCTCGATTTTCTTGCGAAGTCGGGTTATATTGGTGTCGATGGTGCGGTTGGATACAACGACATCCTCGGGCCACACTTCGCGGATGATCTCTTCGCGCGAATAGATGCGGTTGCGGTGGGTGAGGAAGAACATCAATATCTCGAATTCGGTCTTGGTCAGAGTCACGGGCTCCCCGTTGAGATAGCAGGTCTTCTCATTGCGGTCAACGCGGAGTGTCTTGAAAACAATGTCGGGCTCCTGAATGCCTTTCGACAGGTTGTAGGCATATTGTTGCGAAACGTGGCTGCGGCGCAACACTGCGCGCACGCGAGCCAGAACCTCGCTTATCACGAAAGGCTTGGTGATATAGTCGTCGCCGCCAAGGTTCAATCCCATGACGGTGTCGTCCTCTCCGGTAAGAGCCGAGCAGAAGATGATGGGCGTGTTTTCAGTCGCCGCATTGTTCTTCAACTGCTTTGCGAAATCGAAGCCGCTGAGCTGATCCATCATAATGTCGAGGATGAAGAGAGAGTAGCTTGACAAGTCCATGGTCAAGGCTTCTTCAGCCGACAGGGCGGTATCAACCTCATAGCCGTCAAGTTCAAGGTTATATTTTAAGATTTCTCCTAATGCTTCCTCGTCGTCTACGACCAATATTTTTATTCTCATTGAATCAATAATTTTTAATTTGGTGTGTAAAATTACGCACAAAGGATGATATTTTGCGTTAACTAATGTTAAAATACGGATTGTCGTTAAACCATTTGCCCCTACCGATGTTCTAAAGGTATAATTACTATATTTGCACTGTGTTTTTCATGGTATTAGATTTAAGGTTAATTATTACGGGTGGGTCGGGAGACTCGCCCGTAGTAATTTTATAAGGTAGCAATATTTTCTCGATTTATATTGTTATACCTATATATAATTTGTAATCGAAACAAAATTCAAGTGTATGAACGAAAATCATAAATCAGGGTTTGTCAACATCGTTGGCAATCCTAATGTAGGAAAATCCACATTGATGAACGACCTCGTGGGCGAACGCATAAGTATCATAACCTCAAAAGCGCAGACAACCCGCCATCGCATAACCGGAATCGTGAATACCGACGATTATCAGATCGTGTTTTCCGACACCCCAGGAGTGCTCAAGCCTAATTATAAGATGCAGGAGGCTATGCGCGAATTTTCGGAAGGAGCGTTGACCGACGCCGACGTGCTTGTGTATGTGACCGACGTTGTCGAGGATCCGACCAAGAATGCCGACTTCCTTGAAAAAGTGGCGAAGGAGACTGTGCCCGTGCTCCTTGTTATCAACAAGGTGGATCTTCTTAAGGGCGACGAAGAGCTCAATAAGATAGTGGACCGCTGGCGCGAGCTGTTGCCGAACGCTGAAATCCTCCCCACTTCAGCCAAGCTCGGCTTCAACGTGAACGTGCTCATGAACCGCATTATCGAACTCCTCCCGGTGGCTCCCCCTTATTTCGGAAAGGATGCGTTGACCGACAAGCCGGCGCGATTCTTCGTCACCGAGATTATCCGCGAGAAGCTGTTGCTGCATCTTGACAAGGAGGTTCCCTACTCAGTCGAGGTGGTGGTTGAAAAATTTGACGAAAAGGAGGACAGCATCCACATCATGACTGTCATCTATGTGGAACGCGACTCTCAGAAAGGCATCATCATCGGCAAGGGAGGAAGCATGTTGAAGCGCATCGGAACGGAAGCGAGAAAGGATATCGAGAAATTCTTCGATAAGCACGTCTATCTCGAACTTTTCGTGAAGGTCGAGAAGGATTGGCGCAACCGTGAGAACAAGTTGCGTTCATTCGGCTACATCGAGTGATGCTGCTACCGTTTATCGGCGTTCAAGATTGATGAATCGATACGTAACGCCCGAGCGTGGATCGGTCATCGGGGATGATTCCTCGGCGGCGGTCCACGTTTCGTTTTCAAATGGCTCCAGGAAGGTGTCGGCGTCGTGGGGCTCGTCGTCAATGAGAGTGAGGTAGACTTTGCTCGCTTTGTCGCGCGCAAGCCGGTAGATTTCCGCGCCCCCTATTATCATCGCTTCCTCAGCGTCGGCGGCAAGCGCGACAGCTTCGTCGAGAGAGCCGGCTACCTCAATGCCTTCGGCGGGATAATCGTTGCGGCGCGTCACGACGATGTTACGTCGCCCCGGCAGCGGTCCCGACGGCAGCGACTCGAAAGTCTTGCGCCCCATTATGATCGGTTTTCCCATGGTCAGCGCCTTGAACCGCTTGAGGTCGGCGCTGATGTGGTAAAGGAGGTCGCCTTTGCGCCCGATGGCTCCCGAGGGGGTCATCGCCACTATTATTGAAATCTTCGCGCTCATACCGATACTTTTCCTTTGATGTGGGGATGGGGGTCGTAGTCTTCGAGAGTGAAGTCCTCGTATTTGAAGTCGAAAATCGATTTCACGGCGGGGTTCAGGGTCATGCGCGGCAAACGTCGCGGCTCGCGGGTGAGCTGCAGCTCCACCTGCTCGATGTGGTCGTTGTAGATGTGGGCGTCGCCGAGAGTGTGGATGAAGTCGCCGGCTTTCAGTCCGGTAACCTGCGCGACCATCATCAGCAACAGCGCGTAGGAGGCGATGTTGAAGGGAACGCCGAGGAAGGTGTCGGCTGACCGCTGATAGAGCTGCAGGCTCAGTCGCCCGTCGGCTACATAGAACTGGAACAGCAGGTGGCACGGGGGGAGGTTCATGTTGCCGAGATCGGCTACGTTCCACGCGCTCACGATGATGCGGCGCGAGTCGGGATTTTCCTTTATCGTCTTTATCACTTCGGCTATCTGGTCGATGTGTCCGCCGGCATAGTCGGGCCAGGAACGCCACTGATAGCCGTAGATGTGTCCTACCGAGCCGTCGGGGTCAGCCCATTCGTTCCATATCCTCACTCCGTTTTCCTGGAGATAGTGGACGTTGGTGTCGCCTTTGAGGAACCACAGCAGCTCGTAGATGATGGATTTCAAATGGAGTTTTTTAGTGGTGAGCAGTGGGAATCCGTCTTCAAGATTGAACCGCATCTGATAGCCAAACACGCTTCGGGTGCCTGTGCCTGTACGGTCGCTTTTTTGAACGCCATTCTCTTTCACGTGGCGCAACAGGTCAAGATATTGTTTCATTTTCGTCGTTGTTTATTCGTGTTGTGTGGTATCCGCTTGAGGGTGAGGAGCAGGATGCCGCCGTGTTTACTTCTGGTTGGTTGACGCGCTGCATCATCGGGAGCGACAGCTGCTTGCGGCTTATCCGGTAAAAAATGGCGTCGTCGGGACACGAGGCTATGCAGTCGAAGCATGTGACGCACCTCGACCCGTCGACAACGTGGTCGTTGAGGTTGATGCAGGAAGCCTTGCATGCGTGCTCGCACTTGCGGCAATTGGTGCATAGGTCGGTGTCGATGTCGATGTGCCACAGCGATTGGCGGCTGCATATTCCGAGCACTGTCCCTATGGGGCACACCGAGTTGCAATAGGTCCTCCCGTAGAACCAGGCGGGGATGCTCACAGCGAGGAGCATCACTCCCGAGAGGGTGGTGTAGAACACCCCGGCGGTTATGATTCTCACGTGGCGTGAATCCCACAGTCCCGTCTTTTCGCCAAGGGCTGAGATGAAATTGCAAGCCTCGCCCCAGCAGGGCTTGAGCATATTCACTACCGCCTGCCCATAGATGCTGTAGGGGTCGACAAGCGCCGGCACTACCGAAATCTCGCCAATGAAACAGGCGAGGACCACGATGAGAGAGCCGTAGCGCCAACGGTTCAGCGGGGGGGAGTAGTGGTAATCGCGCAGGGAGCCTTTGCGGGTTTTACGCCCGATAGCCCCTACGATGTCAAACCATGTTCCGAGCGGACACGCTGACGAGCAGTAGATTCGTCCAAACAGCCACGCCGCCAGTACCCAGAAGGCTCCCATCGTCACCGNAAGNGCCATCGCCATCGGGAAANNCTGGATTTNGGNAGCCCNCGCCNNGTAGCGCGCCGCCTCGGGTCCATAGCAGACNCACAGCAGCGTGACTGCAANAAACACAGCCAGCGACACTGTGACACGGATGATTTTTAGACCGTTTCTTTTCATCAGATTTTACCGAACATGGCAAAGTTACGAAAAAACTTCACATCAATATAAAGAATTGTGGCATTATGATTGCTTGGCGCGTTGGTAAAATTGCTAATTTTGCAGACGAATAGCCGGCGGCATCGTCAACACTGACAGATTGTTCTGGAATTGACGGGCTTCGGGAAGATAAACCAACATTGTTATGAAAGAATTTTTCAAGATAATAAAGCGCTTCGTTCCTCCCTACAAGAAGAACCTTGCGCTTAATATAATCTTCAATATCCTTGCCGCTTTCCTGACGCTGTTTTCTTTTGCAGTGATCATTCCCATCCTTGAGATGCTCTTCGGCATCCATGAGGGGCACTATGAGTTCATGCCGATGGACTCGGGTTCGCTCAAGGAGGTGGCTATCAACAATTTCTATTACTACACCCAGGTGATGATCGCCGACTGGGGCCCTTCGGGCGCTCTGGCGGGATTGGCGGCGTTGCTCGTGGTGATGACGGGATTGAAAACAGGGGTGACTTATCTCAGCTCCTATTTCATCATCCCCATGCGCTCGGGTATAGTGCGCGACATACGCAATTACATGTATGACAAGATTCTCAATCTTCCCATATCCTTCTTCACCGAGGCGCGTAAGGGCGACGTGATGGCTCGAATGACGGGCGATGTCGCCGAGATAGAGAATTCCATCATGTCGTCGCTCGACATGTTTTTCAAGAACCCCATCATGATTATCGTGTGTCTCGTGATGATGGTAGCCATCTCATGGCAGCTCACGGTGTTCGTGCTCATTCTGCTTCCGCTTGCCGGAATCGTGATGGGCAGGATAGGAAAGCGCTTGAAGCGCAAGTCGCTCGAAGGGCAGAATCAGTGGGGCGTGCTGATGTCGAACATTGAGGAGACTCTCGGAGGGCTGCGCATCATCAAGGCTTTTAATGCCGAGGGGAAGGTGAGGGATCGTTTCCGCCGCGAGAATCAGGTGNTCTACAATATCAGCAACCGCATTGCGCGCCGACAGTCGCTCGCCCATCCGATGAGCGAGTTTCTCGGCACGTTGACGATAGCGATCGTGCTGTGGTTTGGCGGCACGCTCATCATCATGGGCACATCGTCGATCACNGCTCCGTCGTTCATCTACTATATGGTGATTTTCTACAGCATCATCAATCCCGCCAAGGAGCTCTCGAAGGCTGTCTACGCCATTCAGAAGGGGCTTGCGTCGATGGAGCGCGTGGATAAAATCCTGAACACCGACAACCCTATAAAGGACCCGGCGGCTCCGAAACATATAGAGAGGCTGCGCGGCGATATCGAGTACCGCGACGTCACTTTCGCATATTCCGAGAAGCCCGTTGTCGACAACGTGTCGCTGAAGATACCGGCAGGCTCGACTGTCGCAATCGTGGGGCAGAGCGGATCGGGCAAATCGACTCTTGCCGATTTGTTGCCTCGTTTTTATGACATCGACGGTTGTCAGATACTGGTGGNCGGCATCGATATCCGTGATTTGAAGGTGCATGAGCTGAGGGGCTTCATGGGAAATGTGAACCAGGAAGCTATCCTGTTCAACGACACGTTCTACAACAATATCACTTTCGGAGTCAAGAACGCTACCCGCGAGCAGGTGGAGGAAGCCGCTAAAATCGCTAACGCCCACGATTTCATCATCGAGTCGGAGCATGGATATGACACTTGCATCGGCGATCGCGGATGCCGGTTGTCGGGAGGACAACGCCAACGCCTTTCGATAGCCCGCGCGATTCTTAAGAATCCTCCCATCTTGATTCTCGACGAGGCGACTTCGGCTCTCGACAGCCAGAACGAGAAGGTGGTGCAGACGGCGCTCGACAGACTGATGAAGGACCGCACCACCATTGTGATAGCCCACCGATTGTCGACCATCAAGAATGCCGACATGATATGCGTGATGCACGACGGCAAGATTGTGGAGTCGGGAACTCATGACGAGCTTATTGCCAAGAACGGATATTACAAGCGGCTTGTGGATATGCAGAAATTTTAATTGAGAGTTTTACCCATAACCAATACCTATTTAACCATGTCTATAGTAGAAAAAGGGAAAAAAATAGCCATTTGCAGCGACCATGCCGGATATGAGCTGAAGGGAATGATTGAAGGATATCTCCTGTCGCAGGATATAGAGTGTGAGGACTTCGGCACTTACAGCGCCGACAGTTGCGATTACGCCGATTTTGCCCATCCGTGCGCTGAAGCGGTGGAGAGTGGCGCCGATTATCCCGGCATAGCGATATGCGGCAGCGGAAACGGAATCGGCATGACGCTTAACAAGCATCAGGGTATACGCGCGGCGCTCTGCTGGAATGTTGAGCTTGCGCGCCTTGCCCGCGCCCACAACGATGCTAATATCCTCGTGCTTCCCGCCCGTTTTATAGAGCCTACTCTCGCCCTTGCCATCGTCGACGAGTTTCTTAACACTCCTTTTGANGGTGGTCGTCACGAAAAGCGAATCAATAAGATTCCTTGCCCGGTCAAGTAATAGAGCGAAAAAGCTTGAATGGAAGAAAACGACGCATGGTCCGACGGTGTACACACCTCCGGACTGTGCGTCTCGACATTTTTTGATGTCAGTTTCCCTCGGCTATCGAGAGATGAACGGGTCAGTAGAAAATCAGTGGGGATAGGCATATAAGTTTGCTATCCGGAATAAAAAGAACTTTTTGTCGGCAACCCCTCTGAGATTGACCCTGAAGAGTTTGATCTTAACATGAAAGACTCAGCCATAGCGTTTGAAGCGCTTGACGAACTCGTTGCCGTCAGGCTGCATCGTCCCGAGGTAATCTNCGAGCCTGAAAGGCTNACCCTTATGGATAACNCGGCACTACGAGCGCAGCGAGGTGTGCCGGGANCACCGAAACAAAAGATTGCACTCTGCAAAGAGTGCCCCCTAAACCCCCAAAGGAGAAAGCGAACCCGCAAGGGTTCATCCATCAATAGCCGTGGGTGAAGCCCGCAGGGCGGAACCCACGGAAACAAGCATCCCCACAAAATCCGATTCTGAAAGAATCATCTATCCGTGTCGTTCCTACAGAACTCCGAATTGCGGCGGCATTCCCTGCCCCTGGGTGCCGCTTCGCTCGTAGTGCCGGAATCACCGTCCGCCCCAATCCACGAGCCTGAAAGGCTCACCCCTATGGATAACCCGGCACTACGAGCGAAGCGAGGTGTGCCGGGATCACCGAAACAAAAGATCGCACTCTGCAAAGAGTGCCCCCTAAATCCACCGAGAAAACGCAAAAAAAATTCACGGGGGTGGGACAATTTGTGGGTAAATCCCCTCCATCCATGCATTACCTCTGCTAAAAAATCTAATACTGACCCAAAATGCACAACGCCGTCCACATCACACGCCCCCGACGCGAGGTCGTCATGACCTCAG
>WFMA01000110.1 GCA_009177195.1 Bacteroidales bacterium
AAATGGAAAGTAAATTGAGAATAGCCGTTCAGTCTAAGGGCAGATTATATGATGAAACGATGGAGCTCCTTTCGGAATCGGGGATAAAGCTTACTGCGGTTAAGCGCACGTTGCTCGTTCCNGCCNGGAATTTTCCCATCGAGCTGTTGTTTCTGCGCGATGACGATATTCCCGAATCGGTTGCCAACGGCACCGCCGACCTCGGCATAGTNGGGCTTAACGAGGTGCTTGAAAAGGAGAAAAATGTGGTTGTGGCAAAGGAACTGGGTTTCAGCCGCTGCCATCTNTCGCTGGCTATTCCGCAACATATAGACTATCCGGGGCTTAAATGGTTTGAAGGCAGNAAGATTGCNACTTCCTACCCGNTCATTCTTTCGCGTTTTCTTGAGCGGGANGGGATCAACGCCAGCATCCATGTGATAACNGGCTCGGTGGAGATAGCTCCGGGTATCGGTCTCGCCGACGGCATATTTGACATCGTNTCTTCGGGGTCGACTCTNGTGAGCAATAACCTTGCCGAGGTTGAGAAGGTGGTGGATTCGGAAGCGGTGCTCATTAAAGCCGCCGANCGCCAGCTTTCGGAGGNGAAANAGGCGGCGCTCGACGAGCTCATGTTCCGCTTCGAAGCCGTGAAGGCTGCCGANGGCAAGAAATATATCCTGATGAATGTTCCGAAAGATAAGCTCGAGGAAGTCCTGTCGATTCTTCCGGGCATGAAGAGTCCCACGGTGTTGCCGCTCGCCAATTCCGACTGGTGTTCAGTGCATTCAGTGCTTGAGGAAAAACGCTTGTGGGAGATTGTGGGGAAACTTAAAGCCGCCGGCGCCGAAGGGATTTTGGCGCTTGACATAGAGAGAATGATTCTTTAAAAAACGGTCAGATAGATGGACATAATATATAATCCGCCTCGCGAAGAGTGGGAACCGCTCACCCGCAGGGCGCTTGCCGAGAAAGCGGCTGAGCTTGAAGAGAGCGTTGCCGGGATAATTGCGGCGGTGGCTGCGGGCGGCGACAAGGCTTTGCTGGATTTTGAAAAGCGTTTCACCGGAGCCGAGCTTGTGCAGCTTGAGGTGACTGAAGCCGAACTTGACGCAGCCGAAAGCGAGATATCGGCGGAACTCCGTGAGGCGATCGAGATAGCCTACGGTAATATCGCCAAGTTCCATTCGGCTCAGGTGATGAAAGAGCCGGTTAAGGTGGAGACGGCGCCCGGAGTGAATTGCGAGCAGCGCGCTGTTGCAATAGACCGGGTGGGGCTTTATATTCCCGGAGGTAACTCGCCGCTGTTTTCAACTGTGCTGATGCTTGCCGTTCCGGCTCGGATAGCGGGGTGTCGCGATATAGTGCTCTGCACTCCGTCAAGGCGTGACGGGACTGTACATCCGGGCATACTTTATGCCGCCCGCAAAGCCGGAGTGACGCGCATTTTCAAGACCGGAGGGGCGCAAGCTATAGCAGCGATGGCTTACGGCACGGAGAGCATTCCGCGAGTGTATAAGATTTTCGGTCCCGGCAACCGTTATGTGATGGAGGCGAAGCAGCAGGCGGCGCGTCATAATGTGGCGATCGACATGCCGGCAGGACCGTCGGAGGTGCTTGTTATCGCTGATGACAGCGCCAATCCGGAATATGTTGCCGCAGACTTCCTTTCGCAGGCTGAACACGGACCTGACAGCCAGTCGATTCTGCTCACCACTTCAAGGAAATTGGTCGACGTGCTTCCCGGCGTTATCGAGGAGTTGCTGCGCATGCTTCCGCGTGAAGAGATGATGAGGCAATCCCTCTCCCACAGCCGCATCATCCTCTTTGACACCGACGAGGAGATTATGGAGTTCAGTAACGAGTATGCACCGGAGCATCTTATAATCAATCACCGTGATGCCGACCGGCTTGCCGCCAAGGTGAGGAACGCCGGGTCGGTGTTTATCGGCCCCTATACTCCGGAAAGCGCCGGGGACTATGCTTCGGGAACGAACCACACGTTGCCCACTTCGGGATTTGCCCACGCTTATAGCGGGGTGAATATTGACAGTTTCACGAAGAAAATCACTTTTCAACGAATCACTCCCGAGGGAATCAGGTCGATAGGCAGGGCTGTCGAGGTGATGGCTCATAATGAGGATCTTGATGCCCACAAACTTGCGATGACGTTGCGAATTAACACACTTAATGAAAAATGAGAGCTCTGACACAACTTATACGACCCAATATCCTGAATCTGGATCCCTATACATGCGCCAGAAACGAGTATACCGGCGAGGCGCGCGCATGGCTTGACGCTAACNAGAACAGCCGCATAGAGGGATTTAACCGTTATCCCGACCCGCTTCAGCTCGANGTGAAAAAGAAACTCGGCGCGATGCGCGGAGTGGAGGTGGACCGCATATTCCTCGGAGTGGGAAGCGATGAGTGTATCGACATCATCTATCGTGTGTTTTGCCGCCCGGGNATTGACAACGTGGTGGCGATNGAGCCTACCTACGGAATGTATAGCGTTTGCGCGGCGATCAATGACGTGGAGTATCGCAGGGTGAAGCTGCACGACGATTTTTCGATTGATGTTGACGCGCTGCTCGACGCCGTTGACGACAACACGAAAGTGATGTGGATATGTTCGCCCAACAATCCTACCGGCAACTCTTTCCCGGTAGAGAAGATTAAACTTCTCGCTTCAAAATTTGAAGGAATACTTGCCGTTGACGAGGCATACGTTGATTTTTCGGATGCCGGCTCGATGGTCGACGCGCTTGGCGATTATCCTAACGTGATCGTGATGCAGACATTTTCCAAGGCTTGGGCATCAGCGGCTCTTCGTCTGGGAATCGCGTTTGCGTCGNCCGAAATAATCAGCGTGTTCAATAATGTGAAATATCCCTACAATATAAATATACTCACCCAGCGCCAGGCGTTGAAAGTGCTCGACGAGGCTCCGATGATACGCTCCGTCGTCAAGGAACTTATAGCGTCGCGCGACAATCTTGCGGGAAGGCTTGCCGAGCTTGATTGCGTCAAGAAGGTGCATCCTTCCGATGCCAATTTTTTGCTTGTCGAGGTCGTTGACGCTCAAGCGATGTATGATTTTCTGAAAGAGTGTGGGGTGATTGTCAGAAACCGCTCTAAGGTGACGCTGTGCGGCAACTGTCTGCGCATAACTGTCGGCACTGAGGAGGAGAATGATTTGCTCATCGAAAAAATGAATGAATATGGAAAATAAGCCTCGTGTGCTGTTCATAGACCGTGACGGAACTCTCATCGTGGAGCCGAAAGATGATTTTCAGGTCGATTCGCTTGAAAAGCTTGAAATGATTCCGGGAGTGACCAGGGCGTTGCATTTCGTTGCCGGAAAACTTCCTTATAAGCTTGTCATGGTCACGAATCAGGACGGGCTGGGGACCGAGTCGTTTCCTGAGGAGACATTTTACCCGGCACATAACAAGATGCTGAAGGCGCTTGCCAATGAGGGGGTCATATTTGATGACATTTTGATTGACCGCACTTTTCCCGAGGATAACGCTCCGACACGCAAGCCCGGCACCGGGATGCTAACCGCCTATATGGACGGTAGCTATGATCTTGAGGGGAGTTATGTGATAGGCGACCGTCTCAGTGACGCGATGCTTGCCCGCAATATCGGGGCGAAGGCTATCATCCTCCATGAACCTGACGAAGAGACGCTCGCCGGTATTGCCGAGGAGGGTCTTGGCGACACAGTGGTGATGGTCACTCCGCATTGGGATGATGTGTTGCCCGTGTTNCANNGNGGTAAGCGTCGCGCCGTCGTAAGCCGCAAGACTTCTGAGACCGATATCTATGTCAGCATCGATCTTGACGGCAACGGGCATTCCGATATCTCTACCGGACTCGGTTTTTTCGACCACATGCTTGACCAGATCGCGCGCCATTCAGGCGTGGACCTCGCAGTGCAGGTGAGGGGAGATCTCCATGTCGACGAGCATCACACCATCGAGGATACCGCCATCGCTCTCGGCTCGGCGATCAACGAGGCGCTTGGCGACAAGCGCGGTATCGAGCGCTACGGATTCGTGTTGCCGATGGACGATTGTCTGTGTACGGTGGCGATGGACTTCGGCGGTCGCCCGTGGATAGTGTGGGATGTGGAGTTCCATCGCGAGAAGATTGGTGATGTCCCCACTGAAATGTTTTTCCATTTCTTCAAATCTCTTAGCGATAATGCGAAAATGAACCTGTTTGTAAGGGCTGAGGGGGTTAACGAGCACCACAAGATAGAGGGTGTGTTCAAGGCGTTTGCCCGGGCGCTGAAACATGCGGTGAAGCGCGACCCGTTCAAATTCACTCTCCCGTCGACCAAGGGGGTTTTATGACCGNANATAGCGGAGCATAGCTCGGCGTATTGAANGNATATTCACGGCGGTTATCATGGCGATNATCGCCGTCGCTGTTATTATAGCTCCCCAGGGTGAGGTGGGGTCGATGCCGAGAGCCGACAGCGGTCCGTTCCATACATGGCTGGCGACAAGCATCGCCGCTACCGACAGAGCGAGCACGGCGGCGTTGATGGAGGTGATGAGCAGGTAGTAGTAGCGCGCGACGGTGTCGGGGGCATAGCCGAGCATCATGAGGTCGCATAGTTTCTGCTTGTTTTTCTGCAACAGCAGGTGAACGCTCAGAGTGAGGATGAAGAACGATAGCAAGCTTATTATAACGCCGATGGTGATGACGACGGCGGTCACGATCGACAGGAAGTAGGATGCTTTTCCGGAATCGTTGCCGGTTCCCGACGCTTCGTAGCCGTGAGACGAGAGATACTCTTTTATCGCAGGATCGCCCGGTTGTTTCAGTTCGATTATCAGTCTTGACGGAGCGGGGTCGGCTGTCTCTCCGAAGGTTGAATTAGCCCACGTCATGAAATCTTCGGGGACGGCGACCGTGTTGAGACGGGAGGAAAATCCCACTATCCGTGCCGGAATCCACTGCTGCCTGCCGTTGCCGCTTATTGATATTCTAAGCGGCACCATGCCTATCATTGCTTCGCTTAATTGAGGCAGTCCACGCGAGGATGCGAAGCCGAAGTTGTAGAGCGAAAGGTAGTCTTTGCTGATGATTATGGGAATTTCGGGTTTGTCGGGGTCGAAGCTCCAGTCATGGGGTCGAACGTCGAACATATCGTCGGGAATCGACTCGAAAAACAGAGCCGTCGAAAGATTGGCTCCGTTCATATCGACCGTGGCGGCGACGTTGAATGTTGCCGGAGTGAATGGCTCCGCCCTGCGCGCCCAGGGCTGAGAAGTTATGTCGGTGATCTCTTCCTTTGAAAAGGTGTTGTCGCCGCCGCTCCCCACAAGCGAGCCGAGCCCGCTCACCTTGTGGGATATCACCATGTAATCGCGAGTAAGAAACGAATCGTCGTCACTCCACACTGATTTTATGTCGGAATAGAATTGCAGAGCGCACACCACTATTGTGAGCCCTACGAGATTGGCGATGGCATATCCTGATAGCTGGGCGGCGCTGATGTTGTGGCGCAGTAACCGCCAGACGGTGTTCTTGCGTTTCATAATCTTATGCGGCGTGTCACGTCGATTTTCAAGTCATTTCCTACTGAGGTGGCTACGATGGCGGCTTCGTTTTTTGCCGCTTCCTCCATGACCATCTCTGCAACGATGGCATTGTTTCGCTCGTCAAGGTGGCTCACAGGCTCGTCCAGGAGCAGGAAATCGAATGGCTGGCACAGCGCCCTTGCCACCGCCACGCGCTGTTGCTGCCCTATGGAGAGTCGTTTCACGGGAGTGTGGGCTTTGTCGGCTATTTCAAGACGGCGTAGCATTTCGATGATTTCACCCTCGGTCTTGTGACCGGTCAACCGGTTTTTCAAGTCGATATTTTCCATCGCCGTCAGTTCGGGGAACAATCTCATTTCCTGAGGCAGCAAGGCAAGCGAGCGTTGACGAAGCTCGCACCACCGCGCGATGGAAAAATTTCGGGAGTCTTCTCCGTCAAACAGAATTGTGCCCGAGTAGTCGGCACGGTTTCCGTAGAGGTAGCTGCACAAGGAGGATTTCCCGGTGCCCGATTCGGCATGGATAAGGTAACGCTCACCACGGAGAAGGGTGAGTTGCGAAAGCCATATTTCCGATTCTGGTTTCGTTTCGCGAAACACGTCGGGTAGCAGCGTGTCGAGAGTTATAGCGTCGATGCGCTTCATTATCGGATAGTGTCAATAGGAGTGAAGCCCATGTCGTCGTTGGCGCTTGAGGTCTCGGCGGGAATCTCCTCGACGGGATCTTTGTCAGCCGATATGAGCATAGCGAGCTGTTCAAAGATCGGTATTGTGGGATCGGAGAAGGAGAACGACATCTGCAACTCGCCTTTTAGTCCCATTTTGAGCGTGAAGCCGTTTCCGCCATATACCGCTTCGCCGATTGAGTTGGGGATATTCGCCCAGATGGCAAATGAATTCCCTTTGGCGGCATCGCGCGCCGCATTGTTGCCGAGCTGTTTTAATGAGCGGTTGGTGAGCACGATTGTGTTGTCGACGGCTTTCAGCGTTATGGGGTCCATTCCGGGACGTTGCATTACAAATTCGTTGCCCTTGTCGACAATGGGCAGTCCCACCATCGATATGATATCGCGGAGATCGCTGAGGGTCTTTTTGACCTCGTTTTTTTTCAATTGTATCGCGGCAACGAAGTTGATGTTGCCGGCAATTGCCGCTTGGGAAAGATTGGAAGGATCATCAAGCCCGCCGGCAATCATCATTGTGCCGTCGAGACGTTTCAAATAGGGGAGCACCATTGCGGTTAACGCGCGTTGGCGATAATCGAGGGGATAGATTGACTGAAAGTAGTCCATGATCTCCTCCCAGTCGGTGTCGCCTTTAATTCCGACAGCCATTACGAAAAGGTCGGATGGCATGGTGTAGTCAAGCAGGGAAGTGTCGATGCGTTTCAGGTAGTTGTCCATCTCCTTCTCTTTTCCGGCGGCATCGATGAATTTTGCCGTGACCAGCATTTCCCGGGCATTGTTGTCGATCCCTCCGGTGAAGCAAGTCCATCCGTCGGCTGCTTCCGCGCGGGCTATCGCAAGGTGGAATATGTCATCGTCCGCGCTGAGGAATCGGGCTATGCCTTTCAGGGAAGAAACGGGAGTGTTGGCGGCGCGGGTGAGTTCGTCGGAGAGAGTGGCAACGGCTTTCGACGCATCGCCCCACATTAGCCAGCCTTGCTTATTTTTTGTCACGAGATTCACGTCCTCCAGTTCGTACACTTCGAAGCCGTCGATAGTTTCCGGAGCAGGATTGGCGCCTATTTCGGTGATGAGGTCGCTAAGATTTTTTATTTTGAAAGTGTAGGTGTAGTTTCCCGAGCGCTTTAAGGCGCCGATGCCGTTGTCATTTCCGTTTAAGGCGAATCCTGCCATGAGGGAGCGATCGATTGATTCGGAGGTTAGGATTGTCGTGATTTCACGGTGGCAACGCTCCGATGAATTGGCAAGAAACTTGTCGAGGACTTCCGAAGTTGTCAGCTTGCCGCCATATTTGGCTCCGTTCATAGCGTCGTTGAGCCGCTCCACATTCAGGGTCACTATTCCGGGAGCGTCGGCAGGAATGGTGTCGAGGAGTTGGCTTTCGCGGGAACAGCCGCTGAATGACAGCAGCATTGCTATCGTGGCAATCGCTGAGAGAAATCTTGCATTCATATTATAAATAGTTAGATGTAACACTATCGCAAAGATAAATATTATTTTGTTTATCGGCGGCGTGAAGCAAGAGAAATTGCATGGAGAGCCGGGTTTAAGCAGCAGAGCCCCGTCCGAGGAATGGACGAGGCTCTGGCTTTTATTTTAGGGGTGGGAAGGTTATTCCCACTCGATGGTTGCCGGCGGCTTGGACGAGATGTCGTAGCAAACGCGGTTGACTCCTTTGACCTTGTTGATGATGTCGTTGCTGACTTTAGCCATGAAGTCGTAAGGGAGATGAGCCCAGTCGGCGGTCATCGCGTCGGTGGAAGTGACGGCGCGGAGAGCTACCGCGCGTTCATAGGTGCGCTCGTCGCCCATTACTCCTACGCTTTGCACAGGGAGGAGGATGGCGCCTGCCTGCCAAACCTGGTCATATAATCCCCAATCGCGGAGTCCCTGAATGAAGATGTCGTCGGCATCCTGGAGAATGGTGACTTTTTCGGGAGTGATGTCGCCGAGGATGCGCACGGCAAGACCGGGTCCGGGGAACGGATGGCGCTTGATGAGGTGCTCGGGCATTCCGAGTTCCCTGCCCACGGCACGAACTTCGTCCTTGAAGAGAAGGCGGAGAGGCTCGCACAGCTTGAGGTTCATTTTTTCGGGAAGTCCGCCCACGTTGTGGTGGCTCTTAATGGTGGTTCCGGTGATTGAGAGCGACTCGATGCAGTCGGGATAGATTGTTCCTTGCGCAAGCCACTTCACGTCTTTTATCTTGTGGGCTTCTTCGTCGAAAACGTCGATGAAGCCTTTGCCTATGATTTTGCGCTTGCGTTCGGGCTCGGTGACTCCGGCGAGTTCGCTGAAGAATTTAGCCGATGCGTCTACTCCGATCACGTTCAAGCCGAGGCACTCATAGTCGTGAAGCACATTCTTGAACTCGTTTTTGCGGAGCATTCCGTGGTCGACGAAGATGCAGGTGAGGTTCTTGCCGATAGCGCGGTTGAGGAGCACTGCCGCAACCGAAGAATCGACGCCGCCGCTGAGTCCCAGTACCACCTTGTCGTCGCCGAGCTGCTCTTTGAGAGCTGCGACTGTCGATTCGATGAATGACGCGGCGCTCCAGTCCTGACGGCTTCCGCAGATGTCGACAACGAAGTTCTTGAGCAACTGGGTTCCGTGGGTCGAGTGATATACTTCGGGATGGAACTGCACGCCCCACAGTTTTTCGCCGTCAGCCTGATAGGCGGCGATCGCCACTTTTTCAGTTGACGCAATGGTGCGGAAATTGTCGGGGATGGCGGTGATGGTGTCGCCATGGCTCATCCACACTTGCGCGTTGACGGGGATATCCTTGAATAGCGGATTTTCCATGTCGAACTTGGTGAGGTGGGCGCGACCATATTCGCGTGAACCAGCGGGCTCTACCGAGCCGCCGTTGATGTAAGCCATGTATTGCGCGCCATAGCAGATGCCAAGTATGGGGAGGCGTCCGCGTATTTTCGACAAGTCGACTTTGAAGGCGTTCTCGTCGTAGACCGAGAACGGGCTTCCTGACAGAATCACGCCGATAACCGACGGGTCGTCATGTGGAAACTTGTTGTAGGGCACAATCTCGCAGTAAGTGTTTAGCTCGCGCACTCGTCTGCCTATGAGCTGAGTGGTCTGAGAGCCGAAATCGAGGATTATGATTTTCTCTTGCATGCAGCGATTATGAAGGGATTAAAACTATGCAAAATTAAGGAAATTATCGCAATTATAAAAATTGTGAC
>WFMA01000114.1 GCA_009177195.1 Bacteroidales bacterium
CTTCATGGGTAACACATATCGGCGCTCATGCTTTTGATGGTTGCTATATGGAAGGAGTTGACGACAGGGGAGAGTTAAATTCTTGGGGACTTGGGAACGTATATATTTCCAATCCAGCAGTAATAATTGATGAATATGCATTTAACAACTGTAAATTATTGACGGAGATATATTGGGACGGAGAAGCTGAACCCGGTGTCAAGGGCAGTATTGGTGCTTTTGCTTTCAACAATTGTGAAAACCTGATATTTACAACTGATTATCTCATGTCAGCTGCAATAGACTCTTTGAAGCCTTACGCATTTGCAAATTTCCCTGGTATTGAGGATATAGTACTTCCTGAAACGCTGGTGACCATAGGCGACCATGCTTTCGAGAACTGTCAGAATCTCACATCGGTTGTTTTTCCTGAAAGTTTGAAAAGTATTGGAAATAGCGCATTCAAATCCTCCGGACTCACTTATATTGATCTCCCTGACAACATAGAGGAGATAGGAGACTCTGCTTTCATGTATTGCAGCAAAGTCATGAGTCTAAAGATACCTTCGAATTTGAAAAAGATTAATCCTTATACATTCTACAGATGTTTCTCCGGAGCTCAATTTGATGAAATGCCTGAAGAGAATTTCAATCTTTCTATTGAAATTCCCGAATCTGTAGAATCCATTGGAGATTATGCTTTTTATGGGTGTGTGACCAATTCCAAAAAGCATCACGGAAACGGTAATCAAACATATTCAGATATATACCACTTCTATTATTATGGGCTTTCATCATTATCAATTGGAAATAATGTCAAGACAATTGGAGCTCACGCTTTTGATGGATGCTCACACCTTTTAGAAGTAGCAATGGGTGACGCCGTCACCTCAATAGGAGATTACGCCTTTAAAGATTGCTTTAACGAACTTTTTAAAGGCGTAAGAGAAGTAGAATATACTCTGACAGGGCATATTGAAAAACCATTAGATTCTTTTCCAGTAATATGGCAACTTAAGGAATTCACTCCTAAGCCGATTTCTCTCCCAGAGAGTCTTGATTCATTAGGAGAGGGAGCATTTAGCGGATGTAAGGAATTGCCTTCCATCAATTACCCCGCCGCATTGTCTGAAATTCCCGCCCAAGCATTCAATGGATGTGCAAACCTTCTTGAGATTAAGCTCCCGGAGACCATACGCTCCGTTGGAGATGGAGCTTTCGGAGGATGTAAACGGGTGAAGGAGATTTCTATTCCTACCTCCCTTGAAAAGGGGAGCCGAGTGTTCGTTGACTGCGATAGCGCTTTAAATGTTACTTATCATGCTGAAGTTCCGAAAGCCTTTGATGAAGCTTTCTTCTCTCCAAAGGTATATTCAAGCAAGGAGGCGGAACTCCATACTCCGAACGCTCTCATCGAAAATGTAAAGGGAATAAGCCCATGGGCCCATTTCTATAAGATTTTTGCCAAAAACGACACTCTTATTCATTTAGAGCGAGTGCTGGAGGAAAAACACGGTCTACGTTTCAGGGTACTAAGCAATAAACCGACACCTTACTGCGAGGTTGCGGGACCTGCTTTCAAATTTTCTGAAATCTCTGACGAGGCTACCGTGTCTGAGAAAGATTCCGACGGATCGGAGGATGAAGAGGCAACTGGCTCGACTGAAGCGCCGACCGAACGTGCTTCATACGAGATTCCTGAATATGTATACAACATAGACGAAGAGAGCCCATATTTTGGACAGGCTTACAAAGTGATAAGAATCGGAAACGATGCTTTCGAAAAAGATCTTACCCTCGTTGGGATTACTATTCCTGAAACAGTGATTGAAATAGGTCAGGAGGCTTTCAACGGATGTAAAAACCTTTCGGAAATCAAGTTGCCAAACTCCATCACCAATATGGGTGAACGCGCTTTCAACGAATGTTATGGATTGACATATTTTGAGGTGCCACCCCTCGTCACCCGCTTGAATCCCGGTGTGCTCAAAGACTGTCGCGGACTCTATTCTATCAAAATGCACGAAAATATAGAGGAGCTCGGCATGGGAGCATTGATGGACTGCCGACACCTCCGCGGATTCGAAGGCTCAGAAAACTGGAAACTAAAGCTTATCGACGACTATGCATTGAAAAACTGCATAGAGCTCGAAGACATCAATATTCCTGAGAGTGTAGAGAAAATCGGTAAGGAGGCAATGTATTATTGCCAAAAGCTGAAAACTATTTCCCTGCCAAAAACTCTGCTTGAACTTGGAGAAAAAACATTCGATGATTGCGAAGAGCTTACCAAAATCAAGGTATACACTGAGACTCCTCCTAAGATGATTGGTGAAAGGCATCTTACCGACCAGAGCTGTAAGATCTATGTGCAAGCTAAAAACGTAGAAGAGTACAAGGAGCTCTGGAAAGTGCATGAGCATAGAATCGAACCAGGCATTAGAGTGACGCAACGTTCTCGGGAAGAAATGCCGGAATATATTCCTGGTGATACTTGCAAGATATCTTTATATATGCCTTTGGAAGACCAAATTATGACATGGAGCACAGACAATCATGTCGTTGCTACGCCCGATAAAGCACATGACGGCACACTCATGATTCAAGCCGTTGGTCCGACACATGTAAGGGTAGAGACTAACGAGCACTTCTATCATGAATGCGACTTGGATGTGTATCCTCAGGCTGCCGATGCCAACTGGGATGGCGGTTTTAATATCTCTGATGCTGTGAATATCGCCAATTTCGTTGTTGAGAATCCGGACGTGCTAAACAACTGGTGGAAGACCAACCGCACTGACTTTGATTCTCTTGATGAGTGGATGAAATTCTACACCGTAGGAGCTGATGTAAATAAAGACGGTCAGATTTCCATCTCTGATGCCTCGGCTGCCGTGAAAGTTATAGTTAATCAAATTCCGGTCGTGGCGGTCGCCAGCAAGAGCAGCAGCTCACCACACTCCCCTATCGGCAGCAGCGACATCAACGCTGATGCATTGGTAATCTACAACATTCCAGCAGCCCCGTCAAGATGCTCAATCCCTGTCGGGCTTGCCAACAGCAAAGAGTATGTGGCGCTACAGGCTAACATACGAGTTCCGTCAGGAGCTACGCTCGAGAGCGTAAACGCAGGTTTGCGAGCCAAAGGCCATGCCTTGACTTCGCGACGCATCGATGAACGCACAATGCGCATAGTGCTATTCGACTTGAACAATTCGGCTTTTGCCGATAATGACGGGGCAATACTCGAACTTGTGGTTGGCGGTGACAACGTCAGCGTCGACGATATCGAAATCTTTGATATCATCGCTTCCGACATCAGCGCCACGAGCCATAAGCTGACATCGAGAACTGCGTCGGGCACGTCGGGTATCAGCGCCATCACATCGGGCAAAGTTCCCTACGACTTGACGGCTGACGGACTGACAATCCATGACGCTATCGGAAAGAATATCGCAGTTTATTCAGTCGATGGTCGCATCATACGGTCGTTAACCGCTACATCCAACTCTGAGACTATCCACCTTGCAGCAGGNGNATATATCGTGTNGGTCAATGGCGAANCATNCAANATAGTAGTAAAANANCACAATAGGNACNCACTGNGAGTGCGTCCCTATGTTTTAATATCCCAATCATTACACTGATGAAAAAGTTCTNTANGATATCCTCGTTGNTNATGTTNCNGATCTCTTTNATGNCAGCCTNCNCAAATNCNCAAAACCGCTTTNTCCTGAATCCGATAGATCTTGAACCGGGCACCACGGGAACACTCGANTTGATGCTCGATAACCCTGACTCTCCGTTTTATGGTTTTTCGGTCGATGTGACCCTTCCGAAAGGGCTTGAATTAGTAAAGAAAGGTGACGGCAAGGCGGACGTAAGCCTTAACGCTGACCGCCTCGGCGAAACCTATCAGCTCATCACGAATATCAACAAAGACGGCAAGTTGCTCATGGGTTCTTTTTCATCCCATCCTCAGTCGCCGATCAAAGGGACATCGGGGGCAGTAGCATATATAAAAGTTAATGTAGCTTCCGATTTTAAAGAAAGCACCCTGACACTCTCTAACATCAAACTCATCAATGCATCCGACCGCGATGTGCCAATGCTGACGCAAACCTCTAAGATCGGAGTGTTGCCCACCGCAATCGCGCTCGATCAGAGGGGTATAGGATTAGAAGTGAAAGACGGGGTGAGTGAAGAGGCTAAACTCTCGGTGATCTTCACTCCGACCTATACAACTAACAAGACTTATACCTGGAGCTCGTCAGACGAAAATGTGGCAACTGTTTCCGCAGACGGTGTGGTTACCGCAGTTTACAAAGGAGTAGCTACGATTACCGCCACCACGATAAACGGGAAAAAGGCAACATGCTATGTTTCGGTAGGAATCCCGGTAACGAGTGTTGATATGGAGCCACTCACAGCCTCGATAGAGGTGAGAGACCGCCTTACAATCACAGCCACTCCTCTGCCACTGGACGCCGACAACCGCGAATTCGTGCAATGGTACTCGAGCGACGAAACGGTCGCAACCGTAGATGACAAGGGCAACGTAACTCCGATAAAGGTCGGCGAGGTAACAATCACAGCTCAATGTGGTTCGGCGACCGGAACCTGCACGGTGACAGTTGCGCCCACTTTCGCAGAAAGCGTAACGCTTAGCCCGGAGTCGCCGCGGTTGATGGTAGGCGAAAGCGTGACGCTGACAGCCACCGTGTTGCCCGACGACACGACTGACAAGACGGTGTCATGGTCATCTTCTGACGAGTCAATCGCTACAGTTGATGCCGAAGGTAAAGTTACGGCACTCGCTCTTGGCGAAGTCACCATCATCGCCTCCTGCGGCGATGTGAGCGGCAGCTGCACGGTGACGGTAATCCCCACCCCTGCCCAAAGTGTAACACTGAACCCCTCAACGGCTGAACTAAAAGTCGGTGAGAATATCGAGTTGAGCTACGAAGTTCTTCCTGACGACACTACCGACAAGACCGTGATCTGGACTTCAAGGAACGAGACTGTAGCCACAGTTGATGCCAACGGTATAGTGACCGCCTTGGCTGTCGGAGAAGCGGCAATAACTGCCACCTGTGGTGAAGTCAGCGCAGTCTGCCTCGTCAGCGTAGTTCCCATCCTTGCCGATAGTGTCTCCCTCAATACTGACGATGTGACCTTGCAGGTCGGTGAGACTTTCACCCTCGTAGAGACAGTGCTTCCTGACGATACCACCGACAAGAGAGTCACCTGGACTTCCGAAGATGAATCCATCATTATTGTCGACTCAAACGGCAACATCACAGCCATGGCGCTCGGTGAAACCTCCGTCACAGCTACCTGCGGCGAGGCGAGCGCTACTTGCAAAGTGACGGTCGTGCCCACTCCCGTTATCGGCGTTTCACTTTCCAACACCACTCTGCTTTTGGAGGTGGGCAACGTCTCCGAGCTGCTGCCCATCATTCAGCCGGCAAATGCCACTGACCCGTCGGTGACATGGCACTCTGCCGATGAAGCAATCGCCACAGTCGATGCCAACGGCATAGTCTCAGCCATTGCACCCGGCGTGGTAATTGTGACCGTCACCNCCANTTCCAACCCCGACGCCACCGCTGAATGCGNAGTAACCGTCACCAGGAGNGNTATAGCCGTNACNANTATAGTGCTCAATGANTCTTCCANTGAAATGATGNAAGACGACACNNTTAAATTGGAGGCAGTAGTCACCCCTGATGATGCCGACGATAGAACCGTGACTTGGGAAACTTCGGACAATACAATCGCGACTGTCGATGCCAACGGTGTCGTGACTGCCATCAAAGCGGGAACAGCCGTAATATATGCCTCAACATCCAACGGTCTTACCGCCGACTGCCAGGTTACCGTCAAAGCGCGAGTAATTGTTCCGACAACATTGACACTGACCAACACCGAGCTCCTTATGNGTGAAGGGCACNAAANCGAGCTTACTCNAANCGTGGGTCCCGACGAAGCAAATGATAAGACCGTGACCTGGAGCTCAAGCAACGAGACCATCGCAACGGTTGATGCCAACGGCATCGTGACCGCCCATAAAACGGGGTTTGCCATCATTACAGCCTCAACCCACAACGGAATCACAGCCACCTGTAATGTTACTGTCATTCCCGACATTACAGCAGTGAGCAGCATCTCCTTGAACAAAAAAACTCTTGAACTTACCGAAGGCGAAAACTTCACACTCATTGCCACCATCTCTCCCGACGACGCTACCGACAAAAGTGTGACTTGGGCATCCTCCGCAGTGACTTTCGCCACCGTCTCGAATACCGGCGAGGTTACGGCAGTCAAAGCCGGCGAAGCGCTGATTCTCGCCTCTTCGTCCAACGGTCTTACCGACACATGTATCGTCAAAGTCAATCCCCGCATCATTGAGGTGACCGGCATATCGATTCCCTCCACACTGGTGATTAAGGAGGGACAGAACGCCGACCTGAACGCCATCATAACTCCCGCCGATGCAACTGACCAGACCGTGACTTGGTCAATCGACGACACTTCAATAGCCACGATTGATGCCGACGGATTGGTCAACGCGCTCAAGCCGGGCGAGGCGATCATCACTGCGATCGCAGCCAACGGTGTCAGCGCCACATGCGCCTTGACGGTTATCCCAAATGTCATCTCAGTGACCGGAATCTCCCTGAACAAAAAAGAGCTCGAAATGACGGTCAATGACAAATACACCCTGATAGCAACTATCACGCCCGACGACGCTACCGACAAAAGCGTGACCTGGAAGTCGNCTGACCGCGCAATAGCAACCGTTTCCGAAACAGGCGAAGTGACGGCAACCGGAGCCGGCGAGACTATGGTATTCGCATCATCGTCCAACGGTCTTACCGACACATGTATCGTCAAAGTCAACCCCCTCATTATCGAGGTGACCGGCATATCGATTCCCTCCACACTGGTGATTAAAGAGGGACAGAACGCCGACCTGAACGCCATCATAACTCCCGCCGATGCAACTGACCAGACCGTGACTTGGTCAATCGACGACACCTCAATAGCCACGATTGATGCCGACGGATTGGTCAACGCGCTCAAGCCGGGCGAGGCGATCATCACTGCGACCGCAGCCAACGGTGTCAGCGCCACATGCGCCCTGACGGTTATCCCAAATGTCATCTCAGTGACCGGAATCTCCCTGAACAAAAAAGAGCTCGAAATGACGGTCAATGACAAATACACCCTGATAGCAACTATCACGCCCGACGACGCTACCGACAAAAGCGTGACCTGGAAGTCGGCTGACCGCGCAATAGCAACCGTTTCCGAAACAGGCGAAGTGACGGCAACCGGAGCCGGCGAGACGATGGTGTTCGCATCATCGTCCAACGGTCTTACCGACACATGTATCGTCAAAGTCAACCCCGCATTTATCGAGGTGACCGGCATAACCCTGTCCAACTCCGAGCTCTTGATGAAGGTGGGCAGGACAACTAATCTTGTTGCGCTAATCGATCCTGCCGACGCTTCAGATCAGCGAGTCACATGGCGTTCGGAAGACGAGTCAATTGCGACTGTCGATGCCGACGGAAATGTCACCTCCCTCCGTGTAGGAACCACTAATGTGATAGTCACCTCCGTATCCAACCCGGCAGTTTCTGCAAAATGTAAGGTTATAATCGATGAAGACATCATTGCAGTGACCAACATATCCTTGAACAAAGAATCACTCGAACTGATAGTCGACGACAAGTTTACCCTAATAGCCACTATCACACCCGACAACGCTACCGACAAGTCGGTGACTTGGGAATCCACCAATACGTCTGTTGCAACCGTGTCGGCTAACGGCGAAGTAACGGCAATAAGCGTCGGAGAAACGACAATTCTTGCCTCTTCATCAAACGGTAGAACAGCTACATGCGTTGTTACCGTTAAACCGGGCACAATCCCGGTGACAGGAGTATCGCTTTCAAACACTGAGTTGCTGCTGAAGGAGGGACAAACCGCCGAACTAATCGCTATCGTCCGCCCGTCGGATGCAACTGACCAAAACGTCATCTGGANAACCGACGACGAGACNATTGCAACGGTCGACGCAAACGGAATTGTCACTGCCGTCAAGCAGGGCGTGACGAAAATAACCGCAACGTCAGCCAACGGTGTCAGCGCAGTCTGCATCGTGACGGTGATTCCCTACGTGATCACCGACATCACGTTGAGCGAAACGGAGCGCGAGCTGACCGTAGGNGACAATTTCANTCTTATTGCNACAATAACCCCCGACGATATCGAGGACAAGACCGTGANTTGGGAATCGTCCAATCNGGCGATTGCCACCGTGTCGGATAACGGCGAAGTGACCGCTGTTAGCGTCGGCGAGGTGACAATTTTCGCAACCACCGTCAACGGTCTGATGGCGAAATGCGTCGTTACCGTAAAACCGGGCATCGTCGAAGTGACAAGCATATCCCTCTCAAACACTGAGCTGCTGCTGAAGGAGGGACAAACCGCCGAACTAATCGCTATCGTCCGCCCGTCGGATGCAACTGACCAAAACGTCATCTGGACAACCGACGACGAGACTATTGCAACTGTCGACGCAAACGGAATCGTCACTGCCGTCAAGCAGGGCGTGACGAAAATAACCGCAACGTCAGCCAACGGTGTCAGCGCAGTCTGCATCGTGACGGTGATTCCCTACGTGATCACCGACATCACGTTGAGCGAAACGG
>WFMA01000207.1 GCA_009177195.1 Bacteroidales bacterium
AGAACTTATCTGCATCAGCCTCGCGCTGCGCCTTTTCTTTCTCAAACCGCTCCTTAGCCTTGGCCGACATTCCCTCCTTCGCATTATACATGTTCGGGGCATAGTGATGAGTAGAGACGAGGTTGGCAACCGACTGCACAGCGTCAGATATGCCGCTGATTATGCCCTCGNCTCTTTGCCTACGGCGCAATTTCTCCAGNNCNNCCTTACNGNNANNTTTGTGTTCAGCCATACGCTGCTCCAAATAGGCAATCAGTTCGCCGTTAGTGCTTCCTTTGAATTGGTCAGGCACTGATGTCGAAATGGAGGTCATTGAGGTCGTTCCCGGTGCAGGTGTCGCTGGGGAAGTAGGGTTTGGTGAGGGTGACTGAGTGCCTGTCGTAGTGCTTGCGGGCTTCGGCGCTGAAGAATTACCTTCGGCATTGCTCCCGCACACAACTGTAACCGGCGGTTGATCGCCCACTACTGTTGTCCTCGTGTCAATAATTGGTTTATTAGGGTCTGTCATGATGTCGGATTATTAAAATAGTCCTGCCATATTCGCACCGGATTGTGCCACACCTTGCACCGCCTGACTGACGGCATTGGCTTTGCCGACCTCCATTTCCCTCAATTTATCGTTGAGTTCGCTCTTAGTCTGCATATACTGCTGCTCGATTTGGTCTTTGCGGCGTTCACCGTTCACTGCTATCTGTGAGGTAGCGTCTGCGAGAGCTTGATTGTTGGCCGCTTTTGCCGCCGCCACACTTTCCTCTGTGCCGCCCATGACGGCTTGCGCTCCTGCTGCTTGCTGATTACGCTGACGGATATTCTCATTAGTCATTGTGAGGATACGCTGTGCATCTGCACGTTGCGTTGCGTCCTCGTTATAGCGGCGGTCATACCAATTTTGGTTGTCTTTCATCTGACCCTCGACTATCTTCTTGACCTTCTTCATGGCCTTTGATGCGGAGATGCCACCGAAGATCGCACCTCCTATGCCTAATGCTCCGCCGATTGCGCTACCGAATATGCCCATATCTCGTTGTCGGAATTAAAAAGTTATAATTATGGAGCAAAGATATAGGCATACCTTTGCATCACATCTTTAAGTTTTGGATTACTCAGATAACTATGGCACAAGGAAGAAAAACCGGAGGCCGACAAAAAGGTACTCCCAACAAACCTAATCCGCTCAAAGAAACGCTACGCAATCAGTCCGTTGCCTACTTTGAAGCGAACATAACAATAGACGATGAAGAAATCGCCGCAGTGATGCACATGCCAAAAGGGTCTATCGTGTCACGCTTTGACCTCGACATGGCAATGATGGAGCCGAAAGACCGTGCAGCTATACAAGAACGACTCCTGCGATACCACACGCCGCAGATGCAGTCTGTGTCCGCTGAGGTATCATTGACCGGTGAAATCACCAACACGATTGAGTCTCGTCTTGCTCAACTCGCCGCCGAGAACGACAAGTAAGCCGTCTTTTTTTATCTACTTTTAGAACGGCAGCCGGGCATCTTCGCTCGTTTTTTCCGTTGTAGGTAATCGACTTTCAGTCGCTTTACAAAAGCAAAGAATTGTTTCCCCATTAAAGGTTGTTTCTTCAGAAGATTGACATATTATTTCCCCAATAATTCTTATTTCCTCCGAAGTTATTGCCATTCTTTCGGAAGTTATCCGCATTTCTTCCGAAGAAAAGGGCATAAATTCCCTTTTTGATTTTTTATGATGAAAACAACGAAAAACACATGATTTTCACTACCTCAAAAATGCCCGATTTTAAGCTGTTTTTGGCTGATTTTTATCCAAATTTCCTTACCCATTTATTGTAATAACTTCCGAAGTTATACCTATTTCCTCCGAAGTTATTGCCATTCTTTCGGAAGTTATCCGCATTTCTTTCCCAAAATTCGGAAGAAAAGGCTATTTCTTCCGAAACCTTTCTTTTGATAAAAAGAATATACTAACGTATATTCTATAAAAGGAAATATAATTACTGTCGTAATTATAATAAAAATATTTTTGTTGAGTTGTTGTTGCGCGTACACACGCGCGAGAGAAATTTTTGAAATTTTTGAGCTTCGCNATTTCGGTTAGACGCGNAGTGGAGTCATCGACCTCTGGTCGCTTTCGTAGCATCGCGGAGAAAGAAAAAGAAAAAAGTTGCGCGAAAAAAGAAAAAGAGCCGGGCCGGCGGCTCGACTCAAAATTGCTTGAACTGACACAAGCAGCAGGAAATATGGAAACGGAGCTTACTCTTGTTGGGCTTAAGAATGTAGACAGCAAAGAATACACGCAACTGCGATATGCAGCCAAAGGCAAGCTGCGCGTTCGGTTTGTAGACTAAAACCCTTTGCCCTTTTGATGCTCGTAAACGTGGACTTTACCGCTGTCACAGTTCACTATCTTGAACTGAACCATTGAGCGGTCCGGAATATCCATAGGAAAATGCGGTACGAGGGCTTTTGTGACCTCCTCAATGTTGGAATAACCGATGTCCTCAAAGTTCGCAAGACACTTGCCTTGAAAGAACGCCGCCGCTCTGATGAGCATCTTTGGCGATAGCCGGAACAATCCTTCGTCTTCCGGTTGCTCTTTCTCCATGCGCCGTGAAGTTGCATCGCTGAAGAAAATAAAGTCAATGACTTTCTCATTCAACTCCCATGCCGGTGTAAAATCAATATCGACATAGCCACGAGTGATAGTATGGCCGTGACTGTGGTTCATGGCGAAACCCACCTCGGCAATTGTCGCTCCGCAATCGTTCTGCGCTGTTGTCGCCCACGTGTGTCGGAACGTGTAGATACAGTACCATTGCTCTTTGGGCATATCCATTGACTTGCAGATGGCTTTGACTCCAGTATTGGCATTGGCGCAGAAACTGTCAGAGGATGAGAAGCGGTCGGCGAAACGAAACAACTTGTCGGTATGGTCTCCTGCCCGGTATTTCTCAAACAACGGTTTGATAATCTCAGGCACTCGCATCTCGATGTATGCATCATCCGTGCGGCTCCGGGTTGTCTTTGCTCGCTTGTAGTGAATTATCCCGCCGTGGTAGTCCTGCTTGCGGAGGTTGTAAATATCGACCGTGTTCATGCCGGCCAAACACAAACACATCATAGCCACATCCCGACCAAGTTCCGGCAGCGGCTCAACCATTTTCGTCTCGGGGAGGGGAGTGGAGAAAAAAGCCCGGCAAGCCTCAGCTGTTANTGCTNTCTTGTTGGGNCTGTCGGCTGACGGTNTCNTCACCTTGNCCCACGGATTGGTCTTGACCATNATGATGCCGTTGTCATAANCATTCAACTCGTTTANNGNNNCANGGAATNTCTGACGNATGCACACNGGATACATCNCNNTTNCCCTTGCCGTACCGCTCAATGTCTCAATCCACTTGCGGACATTCACCGATGTGAGTTGCGAGAACTTGACCTGCGTTGTTCCAAAGAACCGCTCCATGTGTTGCAGGGAGAGTTGGTAATTCTTGGCATTACGCTCCTGCCCTCGGTCAATCATGCGGTCGATGTGCTTCCGCGCATAATCAGAGAATGGCATTACCTCCTCCGGCGTTGTCAGGAAGCCCACAATCTGTTTGACCGTCCACTGCCGCGTGTCTTGGCGGTTGAGGCGGTCTTGATATTCATGAATGGTCTTAATACAAAACTCCAACACGAAAATGTCTTTGATTTCGTTTGCAGAGGTAAGTTCGCGTTTAGTCACCATCTTGTCGGTCTTGATGTAGGCTGTTGCCCTACGGTGGGTCACACGGATATAGACCGGGAAAAATCCGTCTTTGCGTTGTTTCTGAACGCATGCTTTGAATGTTGCCATTTTATCTATGTTCCTATTGTTGTTATTCTATTTTTCGTAATTCACAGCCATTCAGCGAAACAAGACTCTAAACACGCTCTAAACAAGGGGTGAAAAAGTTGCGAACTATTTCTAAACATTTTCGTTCATTGGTACATAATTCCGTGTACTAATGAACGAACCCCTTAAAAATACCTTAGGCGATAAGCCTCTGTGTTAGAGAACTTATCGCCTAAGTGACTTATTTTAAGCGTCTATTGCTTATTCCTCGATGGCAGCCTGCGCCGCA
>WFMA01000242.1 GCA_009177195.1 Bacteroidales bacterium
ATAGTCCCGAATATGTGATAGGCATAGTAACCGAATGGCTGAAAAAACAGTTGTGTTAGAAACGATACGTATTACGACAATATCTTCCTGACAGGCTACAATCAATTTTGGGGAAGGGACAATATGCTGTCGCAGAACTGACGGACAACCTCCCTGTGGGTTACCATCAGGATCGTATGGGAGGTTTGTTTCTTTGCGAGAGATTGCATAAGCAGGGTTTCAGTTGCTTGGTCGAGCGACGCGCTTATTTCGTCGAGGAGTAGAATAGCACCGGGACGCAGGAGTCCGCGCGCTATCGCGATACGCTGCGCTTGACCTTCACTAAGTCCGTCGCCTCGTTCACCGCAAAGCGTATCCAACCCTAAGGGTAGATCAAACACAAAATCTGCCGCAGCAGCATGAAGAGCTTCCTTCATCTCTTCTTCAGTTGCATCAATTTTCCCGATTTGCAAATTACGTCTTATAGTGCCGCTAAGAAGGCTATTCCCCTGGGGCACATATACTATCTCCCTGCGCGTAGCCGTCGCAACAGGATAATCAACCCTTTTACCATCTTCGATTCTAAAAAGGTTAACTTCCCCATTCTGTGGCTTCAGGAGACCAAGTATCAGGCGAAGAAGAGTACTTTTTCCAGCCCCGGTCTCCCCGATGATTGCGGTGCAGCTTCCCGGAGTAAAAATGTGGTTAAAGTTATGAAAGACAGCTTTACCATTATTAGGGTATGAAAACGATACGTTTCTAAACTCTATTCCCAAGAGAGAATCACTCTCTGATAGTCCCGGATCAGTCAGCTGACTCTCCATTGCCATGCTATCGATTTCCTCGAGGCGCGAGAAGGCGGTGTGGGACTGTATTAATCCCGGAAACAGGCGAGCCAACTCTGCCATGGGACGTTGTATCTGTCCGGCAAGTTGCAAATACGCTGTCATCATTCCGAAAGTAATCGTTCCGTTGCGAAGTCCCGCAATACCCCAAAGGAACGCTGCAAGATAGCCTGACTGAAAACCTGCAATCACAGCTGTTCGTGAAAACACAGTGAGATTAGAGCGGTGGCGGATAAAGCAATATCGCGCCTGCAAGAGAGAAGAAATCTCTTCCAAAGCACGAGATGCATAGTTACAGGTAAGAAGCAGAATTCGGTGATGAAGGCTTTCCTGCATATTTTCCTGAAGGCGACTTTCTATGTCGCGTATCCAGCGGGTCAGAGTTTTAGTCTTGCGGAAGAATATCTTGCCGGCGAAGATAAAGAGCGGCAAAATGACGGTGAGCGCAATGGCAAGCAAAGGACTGAAATAGCATAGGAAAATAAATGCGCCGGCAAACTGAACAAGAGCTATAATGATGGTTGGAACCGTTCGGCAAAGACACTCCGCCGCCACCCTGCTGTCTTCAGTGATGCGCGACAGCACGTCGCCTGAATGATAGGCTTCCCTACCGTTCCATTCCGCATTAAGCGCGTGATGGAAAAGTCGTTCTTCAATCTTATTTCGCATCTCTGACTCAGCAAGGTCCATGGTTCGGTTGACTACAGCCGAGCATATCAGCTCAATAACGAGAGCTCCGATAAGCGCCGCCACACATAGCCAAATATTTCCGACGGCAACCCCCGTGGCGATATCAACAGCTCGTTTGCTGAGAGCCACAAAAGCCAACCCGACTATAACCCTGACAATTCCTGCCGATGAGCTCAACGCTATCCTTAGGCGGAATCCGCGCGACATGTTGAAAATATAGTTCATCATCTCTTAGCAAAGACTTCCTTTATGATCCTCTTGGACCCTGATATGGCATAAGCACAAAAGTAGCTCATAACCGTTTCAGGATCTACCCTAAATTTGGGATACAGCCACGATATTATCAACCGCAAGGAATATGCTTTACTCGCCAGATAGCCTTTCGGACGCACTGATGACTTGCACGCTTTTCCGAAATTACCATCCTTAATTATAAACGAANAAATNNGCNCAGCTTCTTCCCGATAAACAGTCGAATATAACGGACACTCGTTTTCNGGCAGCCCTANNTANTCAACTGCTATAGGCGCAAAACGATACCAACTTCTAAGCAAATTAAATTCTTTAAGCAACCCCTTCAGCTGAGCGACATCAATCACATTAAAATGGGAGTGGAGCAGCATCACCCAGTCACAAATCTGCCTTAACCCGACACCCCTGTTGAAGAAGTGGGTGTGCAGGTGCATAAACACGAAAACAACATCAAACAATGGTGTCGGCACCTCAATTATCTTTCCGCCGATAGTCATCTCCCCTCCTGAGNCAAGTTGCTTACGGCTCCATTGCTGAAACANTCTATTCGCCGAGCNCGATGGCAGTTGGGCTGCGATCCTATGAAGTTCGATTATTACATCGTTATTAACACAAGCATAATGCTTGTCCTCCGGATAAAATCGCATATCACACCTCCACCCGAAATCTTTCGCCGCCTCGTAAGCTCGACGAAATGCCAGCTCTCCTACATACAGGTCAATGTCGCCACACTGTCGCAAAGCAGGATCGGGATAAGCGCAAGCGTAGGCTTGACCTTTAAGAAGCACAGCCCTAATACCGGTTTTTGAGAGTTTCGCGCAAGCATCAGCCACACCATTATCAAGCAGCAAGTGAGTGCGCCGATTTCGTTCGACAATTGAATAAGCTTTGAGAATCCACGATTTTGGAGGCATCAGCTCCGATGGCAGCCGCAAAGCGGCATCAAAAACCAATGGACCTACCGTTTGCCGCATAGCCAGCTNTCCGANTTCATTCNAGTCGACATGNNGGCTATTAAAAGGCTTGCAATCGACTNCANTGTGCCACAACGACGACCTAAGCAACGCCAGAAGCTGCTTCACAACAGTGGGTGATACAGATTTTTCTTTCATAGTTACCTGCCGATAGAGACACGCTGTCGCCCGACTTTATATGGGAGATCAGCGGTCACAAAATATCTTGAGGGCGTTCTCGCCTAATTCTCAGCAGCTTCAGGATGGAGCGCTTTCCAAGCATTGGTCAACATCAGTTTAGTTTCAGTTTTACCATCAACCTCTTCCCTAACGGCAGTCAGATTAAACCAAAAGCGCTTTCCGGGAGCGATGGCGCGGCCAAAGTCGTCAATAGTGATTGAATACTTTTCACAATCATAACCCGGCACACCATAACTGGAAGCTGTTCCATCATACAAATCAATAATCAGTTCTTTTCCTATAGGTTGTTCTCCAACAGTAGGCGCCACAATAGCGTAAAATTCGTAAGTGTCGCCATTTTCAAGAGGCACTCTTGGTCCCGATGAGGCAGTAGAATAATTGATTTTATGAGTGGCTTGGTATGTATGGATCGTGGTTGGATTAGACTCTATGGGAGCCTTGAAATTCTCCATTAAATAATACTCACCTGCGTCATTTTGAGCTACACAGACATAAGAAAAGCCATAAATAAAAGCGCAATTATCGCCTGTAGGATAAGAGAAAACAATATCAGAATTCTTATCAAATAAGGGCTTGCCTGTCTCATTACGGAGAGTAACACGCATAATTGCCGACAAATGCGTGAAAGTGAAGTCAGGAATCACATCATCTTCTTCAACCGTAACGATTGCATACATTCTTAGCTGATCGTTCAAATGGCTTAATGCCGAAGGATTAGTCTCAGGATTGGGCACAATCTTCTGACTCGCCCTTGCATCAGAAATGACTGCGAGATACGAAATTAAATTATCTGTTTTAACTCGGGCTATATCCGGATTTGCCGGGGTGGCAGCCCCAAGAATAATGAAAAGGACATCTCCTTTGCGAATAGGGTAATCGGCATCATATTCACTTGGAGTTTGAAACTCGGCATTTTTACCATCTATTTTAGCAATATCCAGATACAACATTTTAGTCTCATCGCCACTTGTATTTTCACTGTTTTCACTATTGATACTATACATATCTCTGAAACGTGTGATATTAAACACGGTTATATAATCCGTATTACTCCACGTAAACACCTCTTTACTCCGATCTTCATAATATCCATAGGTAACTGTAGCCCTGGATTCGGTAGAGCCCGGTAGTGACGCTTTAACTGTAATCACACGTTTTGGCGCAAGTTCCTCTTGCTCTTTTTCCGACTGGCAGCCAACGAGAACCATCACTGCCCCAAAAAGAAATATGGATAAAAATGACTTTATATTCATTTCTGTATTCTAATATTTAAGTGCGTATACTATTTTAAAATCCCCACTCGCCATCACCTTCGAAATCGGGCACGCTGCTATCCAATATCGGCTGTTCGAGTTGGAGGTTCACTATTTCAAATTCAGGTTTCACATAAGGCTTTTTGGGCTTGTTCTCTTCCATGTGTTTATGATTTTGCGTTATCAATTCAATCTTACAAAGTTAGCTCAGCTCAGCGAATTTATCTCACGTTTTAATGCTAAATTATATTTTCAAATTCAATTTAATTCTAATTATTGATTTATCACGCCAATTTCCTGCCACTCACGCAAGATTTCGGCAATGTCGGCTTTGGCATCGTCAGTCGTCACTTCATATGCCTCACAAAGCCGCTCGGCAAGCGATTCAATAGTAAAATCACCCATCTCGACCGCTTTTTTCCACAGCAATGCTGCACTCTCATTAAGCACCAACAGCTTGCCGAAGTTGACGGCGCCAAGTCCTTCGCCAATTATCACTTGCTCGCCGCACACTTCACGGAGAGTGAATCCATCCTTTATTCTCATTTTCTTCTATATATTGCTAACAAATATCTTCTTACGGGGCGAAGCCAATACCAAAACCGGAATGCCAACCGTCCCCTCGTCCCATACAAATAAATCC
The DNA here is from genome assembly GCA_009177195.1 of Bacteroidales bacterium. GTDB lineage: Bacteria > Bacteroidota > Bacteroidia > Bacteroidales > Muribaculaceae > Muribaculum. The sequence goes on from WFMA01000242.1 coordinate 4,817, forward strand.
TTCTCCCTTCGGCGTTCACTTTATGAGTGGCAATGGCTTTAATGTCGCTCAAAGCACAGCGCTCTACCCCGGCTATATTGCCGTCGCCCATTAACGTGACGCGATTGCCATCGATGCGGATTAGGCGGTGCAACACATATCGGCTGCCATCGACCCATGCCAATACGATATCGGATGGTTTTAACTGAGCCGGCTTCCCGAGGACGACAGAGTCACGCCCACCAAGTATAAACGGCATCATACTGGAGCCCTTAACCGGCAACGTGACGCAAACTCCATCTTCAACCAGCTTCAAGGCTTCTTCAATGATTTCTCGGTCAGTCATCATTTCACCCGGCTATTGATGATACACAAATTTTCGCAGCCGCCTCATCGGGCATACATTCCATACGCCNNANCGGCANNCTCTCNGNCAACTCAATTTCNGTCTCATGCAGACCATCGGCAATCCTTCTATCCCATCGCTTTCCGCTGATGCCCGTAAGCAGAGCGGCGTAGGCATTAATACCGTTCAACCGCCAAATCTTGTTGCGAGGAGCTTGACTGAGCGCAACAACTCCTCCCAACGGGTAACCCACATTGCGATAACACGGGGTCTTGCCGCTCCAGGGGCTACCATATACCTTGGCGCGTCCATCTTCATCGATTCGCACCACAGGATTGTCGTCATTTACAAGCTCAGCACCCGGGATAGCCTGCCGCCATAGCCCGGCGTGGGTACTTTTGCCGGTACCGCTTGGTCCAATGAACATGTATCCCCTACCCTCGTGGCTCACGACAGCCGCATGGAACAATACGGTTCTCTTGTCGGCAGTTACCATAGCATACATTATCATAAGGGCATTATCGATGGCATATTTTTTATATGACCCGGTTGTTATGAGACGACCGTCTTCATAATTTTCCGAACATATAAGACATCCCGCCGTCACCCCTCGCCATTGAAACAGGAATATAGGCATCCCATCCAAAGTTTTGCCACACACGATAGCCTGTCCTCCCTCCTCTTGTCTAAATTCCTCGGAATAAGCCGGTGGAATACCCGATAGAATTTGCAATGCAAAAGTCTTATGCCGAAACGCCTGAGGTGCATCAACAAAAAACGGCTCGTAATTAGCCATCAACTTAAAAACATCATTGTCAGCAGTCAGGCTAAAAATATGTTCTGCTATCGCATAGTCTCTCGTCATTCTTTCTCCAAGAAAAGAAAATGCAAATTTAATGATTTTCCCCGCCTGACGCAAACATTTGAAACAAAATCATTGGATTTAATCATAAGATTATCACGAAGATGTCTTAATTATTCCAATGTCACATTCCACACAATATCTCAGAAATAATGCTTGATGAACAATAAATAGCAGCGAAATAGATTATAATCACATTGACATCTGTCCACCGATTTTTAATCTAAATTTCTTATTTGAAGAGGCGATTTGCCCCAAAATCGTTTCACGCTTTGACAGAAGAAGGAGAAATTGGAAAAGCCAAGCCTGGATGCGATTTCCTTTATTGAAAGATCAGAGGAAGTGAGATATCGGTGAGCATCATTCATAATGTATTCCCTTATCCACTCATTAGCGGTTCTACCACTCCGGCTTTTGCAAACAAATGAGAGATATTTGGGCGTCACTGCCAATTCATCAGCGTAGTATCTCATGCGATGAGGTTTTACAGGCAAACTGATTAAAAGGTCTAAAAATTTCTGATAGAGAATTGCTTGCCGGGAACTACTGTCGGAAATCGGGATAAAAGGTTTGCTATTGATCAATGAAAATAATTCAATCAGCAACGCTGTGGCTGTCAAGATGACAGTCGCTGTAGCGTTATTATCTTCATCTGAATTTTTCAATCGAAGAATACGGACGAATGACCATATAAGCGACTCCGATTCGCTCTCCAGTGTCAATATAGGATTATCCTTCAATTTCATGAGAACTTCCCTTATCTCAAAGGATGATATGTGTAGTGAAATCAAATCAAGATTCGCATATATGAATGTCGCATAAAAATCATCACTGAATTTAACATTAAAATAGAAATCATTAGGATGGCAAATGAGCACTTCCCCTTTTCGCACTACATACTCTTTTGAATTTAGAGTAGAAGTGTGGGTACCTCGTTCCACAATACATACACACAGAGAATCAAGGCGATAATTAATATTGCCGTCTTCATTATTCCACCCTCCGTGATAAATGAACAAAACCTTGGAATATGTTTTCCCTATAGGATTTTCTCTCGTTACTGTAGCTATATCGACAATCTTCATATCATAAAGCAAAAATCAACATATTTGTAGCCGTTCAGAACATTTAATATTCAAACAATCGCATTATGCTTATTGTTTTAAATAACAAAATATAAAAATTTAACCTGTATGAAAATAATAGCAATCAATGGCAGTCCTCGCAAAAACTGGAACAGTGACAAACTTCTCGATAAATGGATAGAGGGGATTACATCTATTCTCCCCGATGCTGAAGTGAAGAAAGTGAATCTTTACGATCTCAAATTCACCGGCTGCCGCAGTTGTTTCTCCTGTAAAATGAAAGGAGGGAAATTCTTTGGTACATGCCCGATTCCGGATGGCATACATGATCTGCTCGCAGATGTACGCGAGGCTGACGCCGTAGCAATTGCTTCACCTATATATTACATGGATCTCAACGCATACACAAAATGCCTCTTGGAACGCATGATATTCTCTGTTGCCCAATATTCCAATCCGGCAATCAGTCTGGCACCGAAACGGGTATCGTTTACAATGCTCTACTCCATGAACGCTACCGAAGAATATTTCAAACAATATGGTATAGAAGGGCACTGCGCGATGACTGAAAGGCTACTGAGTCTTTTCTATTTTATGCCGGTTCATCGTGTGACAGCATTTGACACTTATCAGTTTACTGACTATTCCAAATACGAGTCCAGCGCTTTCTCTGAGACTGAAAAACGCAAACAAAAAGAGGCTCAGTTCCCAAAAGATCTTCAGACCGCCTTTGACACCGGAGTTAAAGTAGCTCAAGAAATTCAAGATCCCACAATCAAAGGAGAGCNTATTGACCNTACCGTNCGTTTCTAATAGCCTTATATTTAAAGAGAATCGCACGGTTTAAATCTCGTCACTATCAGAATTTTCAGTAAATTTGCGCCTATGCAAAGATACATTAACCCATCTTTTGAAAAACTTGATTTTCAGTTCTGGCACAAATTGATTGAAAGCCACGGCAAACTCATCTCTTTGAAGAAGGGTGAATACCTGTGTCACAAAGGGGAACCAACCAANNNATTCNGATATGTAAAATCCGGNNACCTTGTANACAGAATTACCGGAACAGGCAGGAATTCGTCAATTGGAGGTTTTATTTTTGAAAATGCCTTATGGGGAGATTATCCCAATTGCACGGATAACGACATTGCAATGTATGACATTGTATCGGGACGGCAAACGGAGGTGTGGGGTATGGACGCAACGCTTCTGCCACTATTATATCAAACGGATTTGGAAGCTTGTCAACACGGCAGAATTTTCATGGAGGCTATGTTCAAATCCTTAGCTCAAAGCCACTGCTCATTGCATGCCGACACTCCGGTTCAAAGGTATCTTGACCTTATTCATGAATATCCGCAAATTGAGCAAGATGTTCCTCAGAAAGAGATAGCCGAGTACCTGCAGATAAGACCAAATAGTCTTAGCCGTATCAAAAAGAGGTTATTGGGCAGATAATCCTTTAAAAATATACTTCGGTATACAATTAGCCCTCGTTAAGTCTTTTAATAAATCCACGGCTCAATCATTTCAAATATTTGTGCGTAAATTTACGATCCCACTCAAAATAATATACGCACAAAACAATGAACATATTTATCGTAGGAGCGACATCAGGCATAGGACATGCGCTATGGGAATTTTATTCCTCACAAGGGAATAATATCGCAGTCATTGGTCGAAGAAAATCAGAAATTGATTCAATGATCCACAAAAAACCGGGCAAAACAATAGGCTTTCCCTGCGACATCGCAGATATAATATCTTTTAACAATGCCTTCGATAAGGTTATTGATGAGTTGGGGCAACTTGACTTAATAATTATCTGCGCAGGAATCGGAGAATTAAATCCTGACCTCCGTCTCGATACGGAATTAGAAACGATTCAGGTCAATGTGGCTGGATGGACCAATTGTATTGACAAAGCTCATAACCTGTTTTTAAAGCAACAACACGGACATCTTGTTGCCATAACTTCTATAGGAGGCTTGCAACCCTCCCCCGTCGCACCATCCTATAGCGCATCAAAGGCATTCCAGATAAACTATGTAAAATCACTCCAGAAAAAATCGAAAGGAACACCGGTTACTGTAACCGAAATTCGCCCAGGATTAATAGACACCCGTATGGCTAAAGGAGAAGGACTGTTTTG
>WFMA01000029.1 GCA_009177195.1 Bacteroidales bacterium
AGGGTCGATTTAATTCTCACGAAATCGACCCTAATTTTATTTTAGTTTATGACGCTATTCGTATCTGATTGAGGTTGCCGGATTTATTTTCGCCACAAGCTGTCCCGGAATCAATATCATCAACCAGCTGATAACGAATACCCCTACGTTCAGCAGGATTATCTGAAGCCAGTTGATTTCCACCGGCACATAGTCCAAATAATATGCGTCGGGGTCGAGGGGAAGAAAGCGGGTGTATTTCTGAACCAGCAGAAAAGCGATTCCCAACACATCGCCAATCACCATTCCCGCTATCACAAGCTTCTGAGCCACGTAACCGAATATGCGTCTTATCTCGCCGTTGGTAGCGCCGAGAGCTTTCAGCACCCCAATCATGTTCACACGTTCAAGAATAATGATGAAAAGGCTTGAAATCAGCGTGAAGCCCGACACCAACGCCATCAATACAAGTATCACCACCACATTAGTGTCGAGTAGCTCAAGCCAATTAAAGTACATCATTCCGTTTTCAGTGACGGTCGCCAAGCGGTAAGTCCCGTTCAGTTTGCCCGTATAACAGGCGAGCATCATATCGTTCTGAAGTTTCAGAGCCGATTCGTCGACCGACTCGCGCCCCGATGTCATCAGTTCTATGCGGTTGCCCCGTTGAGCGTCAAGCCCGGCGACTTTCTGAGTGAACGGCAGGGAGGCGAAAACAAAAGACTTGTCATAATCCCCGAAATTAGTATTATAGATCGCCTCAACCTCTATGCGTCGCGCTTTTAAAGAGTTATCAATAAAAAAATAGGCGTTCACCTTGTCGCCGAGTTTCAATCCCAACTTGTTGGCTATAATCTCCGACAGCACCACCTTATTCAGATTCTCTTCATTGCTATAATCGGGCAGCTCGCCTTTAATGATATTCTCCTTCACAAACTCCCAGCCGCTGCCGGCGCCCATCCCCTTGACAACTATTGCCTGAAAAGTGGTGTCGGTCTTAATTATAGCCGGTTGCTGCGCCACCAGCGTCGGAGTCAGAAAAAGCCCGCTGTCATCGATCAATCGCCTCAGTTCCTGCGAGAAATCTATATACACGCCATCGCTTCCACCGTCGTAGGACGCAGGATAGATAGTCACCTGCGAATCAAATCCCGTGACCTTGTTGCGAATCTCCTTCTTGAAGCCATATACTATACTCATTGCAAGCATCATCACCACTATCGACAAAGCGATGCCGACAATAGCGATAATAATGCTTGGCGACATTCCGCGACGGCTATCATCTGACAGACGCAACCGGCGCGCAATGAAAAGCTCATAGCCCATGCCTCTACCTGTATTCGGATTAAATGGTTCGTCCCGGATAAGCCTTCAAAGCCTCCGCGAGCACTTGCATCGCCTTGGCAAGCTCCTCTTTGCAAAGGACGTATGCCATGCGCACCTCATTTTTTCCCATCCCCTCGGTCGTATAGAAGCCCGAAGCGGGAGCCATGAAAATCGTTTGACCTTCAAATTCAAAATGCTCAAGGCACCATTCGCAGAATTTATCAGCGTCATCCACCGGGAGCCTCACCACGGTNTAGAACGCGCCCANCGNTATCGGGGTGTAGCATCCNGGTATTTTATTGAGCTGGTCGATAAGGAATTTCCTGCGTTCAACATACTCGTNATACGTGTCGAGCNTATNTTCTTTGGGAGTGTCAATCGAAGCCTCGGCGACAATCTGTCCCAACAGTGGAGGGCTAAGACGCGCCTGGCAGAATTTCATCACGTTTTTCTTCAGCTCCTCATGCTTGGTGATGAGCGCCCCGATGCGGATGCCGCACTCATTGTAGCGTTTCGACACCGAATCAATCAGCACCACTTGCTCCTCGATGCCGGGCAGATGGAAAGCCGATATGTAAGGAGCTCCGGTATAACAGAACTCGCGATACACCTCGTCAGAGAAAAGAAACAAATCATATTTCTTCACCAAATCCCTTATCTGGAGCATCTCCTTCATCGTATAAAGATAGCCTGTAGGATTATTGGGGTTACAAATCAGGATTCCCTTGGTTTTAGGCGTAATCAGTTTTTCAAACTCCTCGACCGGAGGCAGCGAAAAACCGTCCTCGATGCTCGACGGAACCGTGATGATTTTTGCTCCCGCCGATATCGCAAACGCCATGTAGTTGGCATAAGCCGGCTCCGGAACTATAATCTCATCGCCAGGATCAAGACAGGCAAGAAAAGCNAACANNACNNCTTNCGACCCTCCGGTAGTCACGATNANATCCTCTNCATCAACGTCGANATTGAAACGCTTATAGTATTGGTGAAGNTTNTNCCGCNATGACAACTNGTCCCTCTGACGGGCTATACTCCAGCACCTTGCGGTCGATGTGCTTCAACGCTTCCAGTCCCTCCTGAGGGGTAGGGACATCGGGCTGACCGATATTGAGGTGATAGACTTTGACGCCACGCTCTTTAGCGGCATTGGCTAACGGCACCAGACGCCTTATAGGTGACGCGGGCATTATACTTCCCCGTTGAGATACTTTTGTCATACTTACTTCTTCTTAATTTTTAATTGCAAATGTAATATTTATTCCCGGAATTCTGAGTAATTTTGTTGAAAATGATTAAACTCTCAATGGAAAAACAACTATCTGACTTATATAATGCCTTTGCAGGACACCTCCCTGAAGAGATCGTCCCCATAGCCGCCTCGGGAAGCAACCGCCATTATTTCCGTCTCGGTCCGGCGCCAACTGTCATCGGAACTTCGGGAACATCCCGGGAGGAGAACGAAGCCTTCATTTACCTCTGCAAAGATTTCGATGCGAAAGGGCTCCCCGTGCCAAAAATACTTGCCGTGTCATCCGATCGAATGTGCTACCTGCAATCTGATCTCGGAAATGTTTCACTGTTCGACATCATCTCAAAAAGGAGCGACCGAAACGTGTGGGACGACGAAACCATGCAACTCATCGAAACGACCGTCCGACTCCTCCCGGCGATACAATGGCTCGGCGGNCACGGCATCGACTACTCGAAGTGCTATCCCGTTGCTGAAATGGACCGCCGCTCNGTGATGTGGGATCTCAACTANTTNAAATACTGCTTCTTGAAAGCCACCGGAATAGAATTCCGCNAANAAATGCTTNAAGACGAATTTGAAAAGTTCGCCGAGCTGTTGCTTTCGGAAAATTATGAGACATTCATGNTCCGGGATTTTCAGTCGCGCAACGTGATGATCACTAATGACATGCCCCACTTCATCGATTTTCAGGGCGGTCGCCGCGGTCCCTGGCAATATGACATCGTCTCTTTCCTGTGGCAAGCCAAAGNCNGATTCCCCCGGTGGNTCCGTGNAAAGATGATCGAANTATATCTTGATGCCGCCTCGGGCNTTTCCGAAATTGACCGCGAGAAATTCTATCGCGACCTNCCCTATTTTATCCTGTTCCGCACCCTTCAGGTGCTTGGAGCCTATGGATTCAGGGGCTACGTGGAGCACAAGCCTCACTTCCTGCAAAGCATTCCCATGGCTATCGGCAACCTCACCGAACTCCTTAAGCAGGACTTGCCCCAACTCCCCTACCTCACCCGTCTCCTTAAAGAGATGACCAAGTTGGAGCAATTCAAGCCCATTGAAAAGCCCAACTGCCTTGTGGTAAAAGTGGCAAGTTTCGGCTACAACCGTCATGGAATACCCTCCGACACGTCGGGCAACGGCGGCGGATTCGTATTTGACTGCCGGGCGCTCCATAACCCCGGCAGATATGACCAGTATAAACGCCTCACCGGGCTTGACCCCTCCGTCATTGAATTTCTTGAAAAAGAAAGCTCCATCGGCAGTTTCCTTGACGAAGCCTATTCGATGGTCGACAATTCGGTGTCGACCTACATAGCCCGAGGATTTGACAGCCTGATGGTAAGTTTCGGATGCACGGGCGGGCAACACCGATCAGTCTATTGCGCCGAGCACATGGCTCAACACCTCCGCAAGCAGTTCCCCGAAATTATTGTTGAACTCACCCATTTTGAACTCGGCAAAAAACTCACACTGCAATGAAAGCAATGATTTTCGCCGCCGGACTCGGCACAAGACTCCGCCCGCTCACCGACTCAATGCCAAAGGCACTCGTAAAAGTCGGCGAAATCCCGATGCTCCAGCGTGTCATCCTCAATCTGAAAAAAGCCGGATGCGACCGCATTTTGGTGAACGTCCACCATTTCCCCGACATGATTATCGACTTCCTCAACTCCATGGAGAACTTCGGGATAGATATCGCTGTCAGTGACGAGCGCGACCGGCTTCTCGACACCGGCGGCGGAATCGCAAAAGCGGCGGAATGGCTTGACGGCGACGAGCCATTCATTGTCCACAACGCCGACATCCTCACCACTCTCGATCTCAAAACCATTTACGACCGGCACAAAGTCTCAAAATCAGAAGCGACCCTGCTCGTCAGCACCCGCAAAACATCCCGTTATCTCCTCTTCGACCACCGGATGAGAATGAACGGATGGATCAACGACTCCACCAAAGAAGTAAAGCCCGCAGGACTCCTCTACGAAACCCTTGACAAATACGCCTTCAACGGCATCCATGTCATCTCCCCGTCACTCCTCCCGGCGATAACCGCCTACAAAGAAAAAGACGAGCCATTCTCAATAATGGAATTCTACATCAACTCATGCCGGGAGCGCTCAATTACCGGCTATCTCCCCACGGCTGAATACTCCTGGTTCGACATCGGCAAACCCGCCTCCCTCGCCCAAGCCGAATCCGCCCTCCCCACCACTTGTTGAATGCAGATCCACCCAAAACGATTGCAATAGCAAGGCAGATCTATAGGACCGTCAGAGAATAGCCCGAAGCGTAACCCCGGGTAATAGTGAGGGTATCGCAATTCGGAGTTCTGTAGGAACGACACGGGTAGATGATTCTTTCAGAATCGGATTTTGTGGGGATGCCTGTTTCCGTGGGTTCCGCCCTGGGGGCTCCACCCACGGCTATTAAGGGATGAACCCTTGCGGGTTCGCTTTCTTCCTTGTGGGTTTAGGGAGCACTCTTTGCAGAGTGCGGTATCTTGGGGCGGTGATCCCGGCACACCTCGCTTCGCTCGTAGTGCCGGGTTATCCATAGGGGTGAGCCTTGCAGGCTCGTGGATTGTTGGAAATCTCGCATTTTATTATTATATTTGTAATGAACCTAAAAACTTGACGCAATGATACCCGCATTACTCTCCTATCATTCCGATGGATCG
>WFMA01000058.1 GCA_009177195.1 Bacteroidales bacterium
AAAATTATCGGGTTCCAGCCCACGTAGATCAGTGCGGCGACTACCACCGGAATCCACACAGTTTTCAAGTTGATGCGCGCAGCCTTAGCCGACGTTATCACCGGCGCGATTATCAGAGCCACCACACACGGGCGTATTCCCTTGAAAATCTTAGCCACCACGGGATTGTTCTTTATGATGTCGGGGGTGAGGAACATGGCGATGGCGAGAATTATAAGAAACGACGGCAGGATGGTGCCCAACGCCGCCACGGCACTCCCTTTGAACCCTCGCAGTTTATCACCGATCGACACCGATATGTTCACCGCCAGAATGCCGGGAAGCGACTGCGACACAGCAAGCAGGTCAAGGAACTCCTCCTTGCCGATCCACTTGTTTTTGTCGACAATCTCACGCTCTATAATCGAAATCATCGCCCAGCCGCCGCCGAAGGTGAACGCTCCGATCTTAAAAAAGGTCCAAAACAGTTTAAAATACAGCTTGTCCATTGTTCAACCGATATTTAAGCCCACAAAGTTAAACATTAGCGCCGATTCGGCAAAATCATAGTTGCTGCCGGAGCCAACCAATCGCCGCAATGAATTGTTAATACTTTACATTACGCACATCTCTAAAATTCATCCATTATGTGGTTCGTTGAAGTATTACGTCACACTCCGGCACTCGCCGTGTTTCTCACAATAGGGCTTGGATTCTGGCTCGGCAAACTCAAATTCAAAGGGATAGCCCTCGGCACCGTCACCGCTGTCCTTATTGTAGGCGTGCTTGTGGGGCAACTCGACATCAATGTTGGCGGACCGCTCAAATCGGTTTCCTTCCTGCTGTTCCTGTTCTGCATCGGCTACAGCGTAGGTCCGCAATTCTTCAAGTCTCTGCGCGGCGACGGACTCAAAGNAGTACTCTTTGCAGTTGTGGTGTGCGTGCTCNTCCTCGGCGCCGCNCTCGGAGNNGCGGNGCTATTCGGNCTCAANCCCNNACAGGCGGCGGGCATGATGGCTGGCGCGTCGACGGCATCGCCCGTGGTCGGAGCCGCCGAAGACACAGTCAACTCCCTTCCGGGCTCGGCTGATGAAATAAAGGCGATGGTCGACGCCATCCCGGTTTGCTACGCCATGACCTACGTGTTCGGCACCCTCGGAGCCGTTTGGCTGCTCGGCTATGTGGGTCCCGCCATGATGGGAGGCATCGACAAGGTAAAGGCTATGACCCGTGAGCTTGAGAAGACTCTCAGCCCCGTTGAAGGCGGCGGAGATCCCGCAAGTTTCAACGCATGCCGTCCGGTGGCGTTTCGCGCTTTTGTCGCCGACGGCAGCTGGATGTCGGAACCCCGCACGGCAGGACAGCTCGAAGCGCAGTTTGAAACCGCCAACAGGCGCCTCACCGTGGAACGCATCCAACGAGCCTCTTCCTCTGAACGAATCGACCTGATAACCCCCGATACTGTTATAACCCCGGGCGACACCGTTGTGCTCGCCGGACGGCGTGAAATGATCGTAGCCGACAATTCATGGCTGGGTCATGAAGTTGCCGGGGTGCAACTCCTATCTTTCCCGGTGGAGGATGTAGATGTCACCGTGGCTAAAAGCTGNCCNGTNAAAACGGNNCNNGAANTGTTTGAGCAGAAATGGATGGACGGTGTCGACATCAAGCGCATAGTACGCAACGACGTTCCGCTCAACCCGCTCAACGAAACAGCGATTCAGCGCGGCGACGTGCTTGAACTCGTGGGCTTGAAGAAGAATCTCGACCGCGCAGCCAAGGAGATCGGATATGCCGACCCGCGCACCGTAGCCACCGACTTCGTGTTCATCGGTCTCGGTATTCTTCTGGGCGGCATAATCGGAGCCCTCGCCGTGAAGTTCGGCAATGTCCCGGTGAGCCTCGGAGCGAGCGGCGGCGCCCTCGTGTCGGGACTTGTGCTCGGATGGCTGCGCGCCAAGCGCCCCGTCTACGGAGCCATCCCAAAGGCGTCGTTATGGGTGTTCAACAATCTTGGACTTAACATGTACATCGCCGTCATCGGAATCGCATCGGGACCGTCGTTCATCAGCTCATTTGCCGAAGTAGGTCCCAAGATTTTCATCGCCGGGCTCATCGTGACCCTCATTCCGCTCTTCCTGGCAATAATTATCGGACACAAGCTGTTCAAGTTCCACCCTGCCGTGACACTCGGATGCTGCGCCGGCGCCCGCAAGACCACCGCAGGACTCGGAGCCGTTCAGGAGCGACTTGGGAGCAGCGTGCCCGCTCTGGGCTACACGATCACCTATGCCGTCTCCAACACCCTTCTCATCATTTTCGGCATCATTCTGGTTCTTCTCACAGCCTGACACACAACCATACGACATTATTTAATCTGCCGCCGGTCAAAAAGCGAGCGTGGACCATACATTAAAAGCGTCCGTTGCGAAGGAGCGTAAAAACATCTTACTCNNNNGCGANCGTGGACGCTCATAACACCCGACCAATTACAAATTGACAAAAATATTCAATATTTCACACCTATTCATTTGTATATTACCAAAATAACTCATAAATTTGCATATTAATAACTTTAATCTAATTTTTTATATAAAACAACATATCATCTCTGTCCTGAAAATCGTTTATTTATCCATTAGTAAACGAACTCAAAACAAAATAACGTCATTAAACCAATCGAAAGACAGCATATAAAATTATGAAACGTCTATTAATAAGCATATTNAGCCTTGTTTGCATGACACTTCCGATGTGGTCGGCAAGCGATGGCAAATTTATCTACTCCTATCCTGATAGTGTGGACCTACCTTATAATTTAGGTTACCAATATTCAGTGTNTGATCTTAAAGAATCAGATACGGAANGTNGGAGAGNGATGTATCTTAATGCTCCTGTCACCTTGACCTATAATATCACGTCGGAGGAGGATAAGACTGTAGAGGTCGTATTCGACCCCTCCTATCTGGAATTGGTGGATATAGTTATACCGAATAAAGCGATAGATCCGGCGACGAAGACGGAATATACCGTGAAAGCCATCGGCAAGATGGCTTTTGACGACTGCCCGAAAATTCGGTCGGTGATAATGGGCGACTCCATTACCCGAATCGAGGATTATGCCTTCAATATGTGCGAAAATAAGGTGCTTCATGACATTGGTTATGTAAAATTCTCAAAGAACCTGACTCACATCGGCAACTATGCCTTCAAAAACTGCCATAACCTTACTACCGGTCAATATATAGAGGGAGATCAATATAAGATACATCCATTAAATTTCGTTGAAGATGTTTATTATCCATTTTATGGATATGGTGGAAGGTTGACGGGCTTGGATAACTATCTACTGCTCCCCGACTCTGTGGAATATATCGGCAAACACGCATTTGAAGGTTGCTACTTTGAAAGAGATGACAATCATTTAAACTATGGATTGTGTAAGGTCAAAATACCAAATCCGAGTTGTGTGATTGACGACTACGCTTTTGCCGGATGTAAGTTTCTGGAATTGATTACTATAGGGGAAGAATTGAATTACGATGGCCTTAAGAATCCGAATCCGGACACCAATAAAAAAGGCCGTATAGGAGATTATGCGTTTGCCAACTGCAATCTGATGAGATTAGACATTCCCTCATCAATTGAAAGCATCGGTGAAAATGCCTTCATCAATTGCTTCAATAGAAAGGCTGCTAAAAATGCACGTTCCCAAGACGAGGGATGGGTCTATTTCGATGCACTGAATTGGTTCTATCCGAGATCATTATTCGACAACGAGAGCGACCAATGGAATAATTGGAATTTTGAATATAGTGAGTCGATTGGGAATCATAATTATAAAGAGGAATATCAAGCATATTTGAAGAGATGGCATACCAACACTGTGACAATCTATAGCGATGAGACAGAAATAGGGAAAAATGCCTTCGCTCAAAATCCACAACTTGAAAAGGTCGTAATTACAGGCAACGCCGGAGATATTCACGACGGTGCCTTCCGGAATTGCAGCAGCCTTATAGATGTTGAGTTTCCCGAGGATTTGACTAAGCTAAGCAGCGGCATGTTTATGAATTGCTCTGCTTTGAACTCAATCACTATTCCGGAGAATGTAACCGAAATAGGAGATTCAGCTTTCTATAAGTGCAAAAAATTGGAAACCATTGAGTTGCCTTCTAAACTACAGAAAGTGAATCCGTACACCTTCTACGGGTGTGAAGAGCTTAGCGTTAGCACACTTCCAGGAGAGGTAAGTTCTATAGGCAATCATGCCTTCTTCGGTTGTAAGGGAATTACAACATTCACAATTCCCTACAAAGTGACTACAATAGGGGAATATGCGTTTGCAGACTGCTATAGACATGAATCCAGACTTAATCCGGATCATGGCAAAGGATCCTCTGATCCCTATATTTATTTATTTGGATTGACTGAGGTCAAAATCAGCGACGGCGTTCAGACAATTGGAGCGCATGCATTCGATGGCTGCCGCCATCTTGGGACGATTGAAATGGGTAAGAACGTAANGGAAATCGGAGATTATGCTTTCCAAAATTGCATGAGCTGTCCGGAAGATGGCTGTAATGTGGAAAATAATGAATTGACGCTTCCGGATTCNCTTACCAAATTGGGAACCGGGGCNTTTCAAGGATGCACAAATCTTCCGGGGATCACCCTTGGCAATAGTATGACCGAACTGCCAGACTTCGCGTTTGCCTACTGCTCAAGCTTATCAAATATCGGAAACATTNNTAANATNANANCTGNANAAGANAANACNTTCTTAGGNTGTTANAGTCTTGCAGATTTCGGAGATCTCTATGCTAACAAAGGAAATTTGAAGGACGGAATTATTTATAATGACAACTATACTGAGGTTATTTCCGCCCTCCCCAATGTTACAGTAGTAGACCTTTCGAAGACAAATGTTACAAAAATATGCGATGACGCATTCGCCAATTGTGGTGCGCTGCAATCTGTTACTTTCCCTGAAACCCTAAAAGAGATAGGCTCCTGTGCTTTCTCCAACTGTGAATCGCTGGCATCTTTGAAATTCCCTGATTCTCTGGAAGAGATAGGTTCCCGTGCTTTCGAAAACTGCACTTCCTTGCAGTCTGCCGACCTGATCAACGTCAAAATGGGTGAATTTGTTTATGCCAGCTGCACAGGAATAAAAACAGTCTTCATAGCTCAAGATTTCACACAAGACCTTCAGGACAATTGGTTTGCCGGATGCATTTATATGTCAGCCATAGCGGTATCAGGAGATAATGAAAGATATTCTTCTCATGAGAATCAATTGCTCTTGAATAAAGAAGAAGACACATTACTTCGCGCTCCTTCGGGTATTGATTATTTAGACCTCCCTGAAAGCGTCACAAAAATCGGAGACTACGCCTGCTCAAACTGTATTAACCTTTATGAGGTGGAAATTCCTCCAACGGTAACTCATATCGGCGCTCATGCTTTTGATGGTTGCTATATGGAAGAAGTTGACACAAAGGGGAAGTTAAATTATTGGGGGCTTCATTTTGTTTATCTTACAAATCCTGCAGTAACAATTGATGAATATGCATTTAATAACTGTAAATTATTGGAGGAGATAACATGGGACGGAGACGCTGAACCCGGTGTCATGGGCAGTATTGGTGCTTTCGCTTTCAACAATTGTGAAAACCTGATATTTACAACTGATTATCTCATGTCAGCTGCTATAG
>WFMA01000031.1 GCA_009177195.1 Bacteroidales bacterium
GCATGTCACGATTGCGCAAACTCAATCGCAAAAACTAAAGACTTTAAGGTCTTTAAAGTCCTTAAAGTCAAACAGCCGCTCTCGCAAATGCGAGGGCGGCTGTTTGATTGTGTGCAGGGGGTGATTATTCAGCTGCTGAGCTGGTGGCGTAACCCGGAAGCTGAGTAAGGTTCGGGTTGGTCACCATCGGGTCGCTTGCATTGATATCGGCAAACGGCAACAACTCCGAGAAGTTCTCGCGGAAGCCGGCATAGAGTCCGGTAATCCAAACAGGAATAGGGCTAAGAATACCTTTATTAAGGGTCTGAGTCTTCATCGAGTTACCGATACAGAGGTCATTGGACTTGTAGCCCACCATCGCCATTGAGTTCTTGTTGTAGCTACTCTGGAAACCAAGGCGCATGTCGATCGGATACCACATGTCGCCCGAGCCTATAGTCTTGCCGTGAGCGGCGGCGATAGCCGATGTCTTCTGAAGATAAGCGGTATATCCTGAAGCCGACGGAGCTGTCTTGATCTGGTTGATTTCGGCAGCGTCGGCAACCGGGTCGAGGTCGATATAGTCGATAGCAAGGATATCGTAGCCCCACTTGTTCTCGTCCTTGGTGTATTTGTAAAGGCGATACTGAGGCAGGTTGGCATACTTGCCGGTCTTGTTCACGATATCGAGAGCGCCCTGCTTGTCGGCGGCGAGCACCTTGGCGAGACGGTTGATGCGGATAAGGTCGGTCTTAAGCATCATTTCGCCTGAAAGCTCCCACATTCTCTCCTGAGCAAGGTCGTCGATGAAGCCCTCAAGATCGGTAGCGATGGGAAGGTGTCCCACGCCGGCGCGGTCGCGCACCTCCTGAAGAGCTGCCGTAGCGGCGGCGCTCGGTCCGTTGTGGAGATAAGCTTCTGCCTCGGCATAGTTCAAAAGAGCCTCGGCATAGCGGATCACCGGAAGATTCACGTTACGCTTCGAAGTGCTTGAAACCTCATAATCCTTACACCAGGGAATTCTGAACTTACCGCCGGGAACAAGCGTGTAGGTCACGCCGATATTAGTCTGAGTGGCTTCCTTAGTCGCAGTGCTGGTTCCGTCGCCATAGAACGAACCGAAGTTGGCGCAGGTCACGTCGCGGCGCTTGTCGGCGGGGTCGAATGACAGATAGTAAACCGGGCTCATGCTCTGTAGAGCGCGGTAACGACCGTAGACACCGCCCTCTGAACCGATGTTCAGATATTTCGGGAAGTCGGCGTTGGTGATTTCGCCATACTCGGCGATAGTGAAGAGCATCTCATAGTCGCTCACGGCGAAGTTGCGCTGACAGAAGTTGTAGAACAGGTCATGGAAACCGTTGGCGCCCTTGATAAGACCGTTCTCACCCTTGGTGATAAGCTCCTTGCTGGCGTCGGAAGCAATCTGATAAAGCTCCTGAACGCGGGCGGCGTCATCGCGGCGGCGCACCGACATTGAGGCGGGATCATTGGTTTCAAGGTTCCAGCGCAAAGAGTAGCCGGCGGCGTAGCAAGCCACGCGCGCCAGTTCGGCAAGAGCGGCGTTCTTGGTGATGCGCTCAGCCGATGTGTAGCCGAGCTCGCTCTTCCAGGGGATGTCGATAGCAGCCTGCTGAAGGTCAGCCACGATGTGGTCATAGATGATGTCGCGGCTCACTCGCTTGGGATAGAGCACGTCGGCGTCGGTGGGATCCTTCACCACCATCGGTTCCCACGATGCGGGAACGTCGCCATACATGCGGATAAGAGTCAGATAAGCGTGGGCGCGAACCACCTTAGCCTCGCCGATGAGGCGCTTCACCTCGTCGCTCTGCTCGCGCTGTCCAAGGCGGTAGATGGCGAGGTTGCACGACTCGATCACCTTATTGGCTTGAGTGTAGGAGGTCGAGAGGGTCATGTCGGGAGCGTAACCGTAGTTGGCGATGGCATATTTACTACCGCTCAACTGCTCCTCGCATGAATAGATGGTGCCTTCGCCGGCGTTGAACTGATACCACTGCTCCTTGTGGATGAGGTCGCGGTAGCAGCCGCGCACGAATGCCTCGGCGAGACGGTCGTCGGCAAACACCGATTCTTCGTCGGTCTCTGTGAAGTTGGGCATGTCGAGATAATCCTCACATGAGGTCATCGCTCCAAGAAGAGCGACACCGCCCAGTATATTTGCTAAATATTTTGTTTTCATTTTTTTCAATGATGATTAGAATGAAAGATTAACACCGATCACATAGCTGCGGTTACGCGGATAGGGGTTCGAGTCATAACCCGGCTTAACGGCAGGAGTCTTGCTGTCGGCTGAGTTGACTTCAGGGTCATAGCCCGTGTAGNTGGTCCAAACGGCGAGGTTGTTGCCGGTGAAGTAAACGCGCAGGTTGCTGATGTGAGCCTTCTTGGTGAGCTTAGNGGGAAGAGTGTAACCGAGGGTCACGGTAGCGAGACGCAGGTAAGAACCATCCTCAACGAAGTAGCTTGACGGATAAGTGATGCGGTCGGCGTTGTTGCCGGCTACGTTCCATACTCGTGAAGATTCGTTGGGGTTGAGCTCGCGGAGCTTGTGAGCGTCCATGGTCACGAGACCGGTGGCGGGATCAACTGTGCGATAGTAGTTGAGACCGAACTCCTTGGTCACGTTCGAGAACTGAGAGTAGGGGCTGATTGCCTGCTTGTTGGCGTTGTAAAGATCCTGTCCAACAGAGAATTTCAAGAACACGTTAAGGTCAAATCCTNTATAGGTGAAGGTGTTGTTGAAACCTCCGAAGAACTTGGGAGCGCCGTTACCGATCTTCTTATACTGCGCAATCTGGAAATACTCGTTGCCCTCGTCATCGACCGATGTGCCTTNAAACTTNATGTCGCCCGGCTGAACGGNGNTAATCTCGCCGGNGGCCNTTACGCTGATAAACCACGCCGTCGTTAAGCATCAGGTTGCCTGAAGCGTCGGTGAGGAAGTTGCCGTCGGCATCCTGCTGGAAGTCGTCGGTGGTGTAGAGTCCCATGTACTTGTAACCCCACATGTCGCCGAGAGGCTGACCTACCGATGCGTAGTAACGCACGTTTCCGTTCACGCCGCTACCGGCGGTGAAGGTGCGGTTTTCAACACCGTTTTCGAGCGAGATAACCTTGTTGCGGTTGAACGAGAGGTTGAGCGCCGAAGTCCACTGGAAGTCGCGGGTAACGATGTTGACAGTGTTGAGGGCGAACTCCCAACCGCGGTTGCGCATCTTGCCCATGTTCTGATACTGAGTCTTGTAACCGGTCGATGAGGGGATTTCACACTCCATCAAGAGGTCGTTCACCTGGTTGTTATACCAGTCGACGGTGAAGTTCACGCGGCCGTTGATCATTGAAAGGTCAAGACCGATGTTGGTGGCATGAAGGGTCTCCCACTTCAGGTCGGGGTTACCGAGACGGGTAGAGGGGACGTATGCCATGTTCTTGTCGTTGCTGTCGTAGGGGTAAGTGGTCTGCGAGATAGCGGTGGTGTAAAGGTAGCTGTCGATGTTACAGTTACCGGTGATACCGTAACCCACGCGCAGTTTCACGTTATCAAACACGTTGGTCAAGCTGCTGTTCTGGAAGAACTGCTCCTGAGAAACGCGCCATGCGCCGGCTACCGAGGGGAACACACCCCAGCGGTGTCCGCGGGCAAACTTCGAAGAACCGTCGGTACGGATAGTGGCGGTCAAGAGATAGCGGTCGTCAAAGTTGTAGTTGGCGCGGCCGAACACTGAAACGATACCCGAGTGGCTGTGAGAAGTCTTCTTCTCGGTAACGGTGGTGTTGGAAATATCGTCAAGACCGAAGTTGGGGTTGGGGAACTGAGCGAGCTCGATTGAAGTGCCTTCGCTTTCGGAGTGAGTCACCTCCTGTCCGGCGAGAAGGTCGAGATGATGAACCTTGTTGAACACGTGGCTCCAGCGCAGGGTGTTGGTGATCTGCCATGTGGTCGACTGGCTGTAGCCTATCGAGCCTATCATACCTGAAGCGTTGCCCACGAGGTAGTTGTAAGAATTTTCGTCGGAGAATGAAGTCGACTTAGAGTCGCTGTACTTGTAGCTGCCGGCGGTGCGCCAGATCAAGCCGAAGGGAAGGTCGAGCTCGATGCCGCCGTTGACCGAGTAGAGGTTGGACACCTTGCGGGTCACTGTCGAAGCGTTCTGGATCAACTGGTTGGTTGCGCCATAGTTGGTGTTAAGACCGTTGAGCACGAGGCGGGTCTGAGTGTTGAGAAGCTCATCCTCAGTGAAGTAGGTACCACCCATGATAGGCGACTGAAGCACCGAGGGCATGCCTGAGTAAGAACCGCCTCCGTGAAGGTCGGTGTTGGTGTAAAGAGCGTTCATGTCAAAGCGGATGCCCTTCCACAACTCGGTGTTGATGCGGGTGCGCAGTGAGTTGTTCTTGTAGTCGTGGTTCTTGATGGCTCCGTCCTGACCGTTGTAGTTATAGCTCACGAGAATCTGCGACTTTTCAGTGCCGGTGGCGATGCTCACGTTGTGGCTCTGAGTGAATGCCGAGCCTGAGAACACTTCGTCCTGCCAGTCGATCACGCGGCGACCGGTGTAGCGATCGGCAATGCGGGCGTAAGCGCCCGAGTTGAAGGTCGGGTCGTCAAATGCCATGTCGTTGTCATAGATGCGGGCATAGTTTGACGAGTTGCCGGTGAACATACCGTAGTCATACTGATACCGGGCATAGTCAACGGCGTTGTCGAGCATCTTCATCTTCTTGCTCATGTGGTCAAACGAAACGAAGCCGTTATAGTCCACGCGGGTCTTGCCCTTCTGAGCGCTCTTGGTGGTGATGAGGATGATACCGTTAGAACCGCGGGCACCATAGATGGCGGTTGCCGATGCGTCCTTGAGGATGTCGATTGTCTCGATATCGTTCACGCTGATGTTGGAAAGAGCGTCGCTCATTTCAAAACCGTCGACGATGTAGAGAGGAGCCGACGACTGGGTGATTGACATACCGCCGCGCACGGTGATCTGCGAAGCTGCGCCCGGAGCGCCGCCGGCGGTGGTGATGTTCACACCCGCTGCCTTACCCTGAAGAGCCTGAGCGGCGGTAGTGGCGGGAACATTCACGAGTTCCTTGGCGCCTACCGAAGTTGCCGCTCCGGTCAAGTCGCTGCGCTTAACGGTGGCATAACCGATAGCCACAACCTCGTCGAGCACGTTGGAGTCCTCCTGGAGGGTAACGTCAAATTTACTTTTACCTGCAACAGCAAGCTCTACCGGCTTGTAGCCGATGTAGCTGATGCGGATTTTAGCTTTGTCCGACACATTGGGGATGGTGAAGTTACCGTCGATGTCAGTGGCGACACCAAGCGAGGTGCCAACAACAGTAACGCTGGCGCCGATTACAGGCTCCCCTTCCGGATCAACGACTGTTCCTGAAACAGTCTTTGTTTGGGCTGCCGCCGTAAAGGCAAGCATGACACACATAGCAAACATCGAAAGGCGGCGCATGGCGGCGCGGCTTCCCGCTGCAAGAGTGTGCTTAAGGTTACAGTCCTTCATGTTGTTTAGTTTGTGATGATGTAATTGGTATTATTTAGGCAAAAAAAGTACACGCCGTGGAGGCAGTGTACTTTTCCTATTTGAATTGTCTGAGAATCAGAACATTCGATTTATTACTTGTTGATGAACTTCTTGCCTTTCTTGATAACGATGCCCTGATAGCTGTCATCAACCTGTACACCCTGAAGGTTGTACATGGGAGCGTTTTCGTCAACGGGAGCAACAGTTACATCGTGGAGACCGCCGGTGCCTTCATAAGTACCGGGGTAAACCTCATTGTACCATGCTTGCATCTGTTCTGTGGTAGCTACACCCTCATAAAGAGAAATGTTATAAAGAGTTCCTTCAAGCTGCTTGGTGCCTGCGTCCTTCACGTTGTGACCGAGTGAAAGGTTGCCGGTATAGTTAAGATCTGCGTCGATAAGAGCGGAAATAGTCTTAATCTGATTGCTTTCTTGAAAAGGAATCCGCCTCTCAGTACATTCAGTGCCATTAAAACTTTGCTCCTTACTTTCCTGTGACAACTCTTCATCAGAAGTTATGCCATCGAAATATACACTCCAGTTAGGACCTGCTTCCGCATTGCTCTTAATACCTACCATCATATGCCAGTTACCGTCAAAGACTAAATGCCTTGCAGTTTCGGAATGAGTCATAGAGTTAAGTGCTTGAGCAGGTTTACCAGAAGAAGTTCCATAACGACCAATAAACACCAAATTTACAGGACCAGCAGCCCCTGACCCTTGTATCTCACACTGGAAGAATTTAGGGTCCGGATTACCATGACCTACTTCAATAAAAGTACCCTCCTTAACATCTGCGTCTAAAACTCCCTTATCCATCTTGAACCAAGTGACGATAGTCCATTCCTTTTTGCCGAGCTGAGTTCCGGTAACTTTAGAGCAGTCCTCGAGGTTGTACCAAGTATTACCGTCGAAATGGATAGCCTTTGAACCGGCAACAGGACCGTCAACAAGAGTGGGAGTTCCCTGAGCAAGAGGGATTTCAACACCTGATACCTGATCTTTCATGGTAGTGTTGTCAAACTTGAACTCCATGAGTTTGCCGGTTGTTTGAGCCATCATGCTTGCAGAAGCAACGACAGCAAGAGAAGCGAGTAAAATTTTCTTCATCTTAGGTTATTTATAGGTTAGTATTATATTTAAGTCATTAAGCAAAAATCACATTGCCGACACCCACCCGCCATCGCCTCACAAGC
>WFMA01000169.1 GCA_009177195.1 Bacteroidales bacterium
GCGCATCAAAGGCATTCCAGATAAACTATGTAAAATCACTCCAGAAAAAATCGAAAGGAACACCGGTTACTGTAACCGAAATTCGCCCAGGATTAATAGACACCCGTATGGCTAAAGGAGAAGGACTGTTTTGNGTTATATCATNGGAAACTGCCACAAACAAAATCNTTGAAGCTATCGTTCAAAAGAAAAAGACGGTGATAATTAGCGGGAGATGGAAAGTGATCAACTGGATTCTTNAACATTTCACATAANACATCATCTCGAAACGAAACCGGATAATTGATTGTCGCAATAAAAGAAAGGTTCAAGCACATTCTACATCNCGACATGGATTAANCCATCNTAAAGGNNCTTAAACAACCTNNTCATGCTACTGCTTTTCAGTGAGTGGGAACAATAGGCAGGGCGACAGTGTTATAATTTCAAATTTAATTATTGCATCACATTATGAAAAAATTCTTACTACTGATTTCTCTAATGCTTATCTCGGTGTCGGCTCCTGCCGCCGATCGCAGCAAACGCTATATCAACAATGCGAACCGGATAGCAACCGTCCATGCGAATAAAGCTGACTCCATCTATAAGTCGGTGAGCCAACTTTATACTTCCGGCAAAATTTCCACCGACAGTCTCGTTGACCTGGCACTATATCACAAAACATGGAGTCCTGAGCTCGCCGAGCGCTGTCTCAAATTGGCTACCGGAAATAATCCGAGGAGCATGACCGAACTTGGAGTAATCTATGCCTTCTCTCCTGAGTTCAAAAAACAAGCCTCCGCAGGAGTTCAAATTCTTGACGCTGCCGCAAAGGCGGGATATGACGAAGCCAACGGTTATCTGGGGCTTTATTTCTTTAACCGCAAAGACTATAAAAAGGCTAAAGCTTATTTCGACGCCTGCCGCTCCATGAAAGAAGGGTTTGCCTACACAGCACTTGGGAGTATGTATCTTGAAGGCAAAGGCGTTAAGGAGGATCTCGCAAAAGCCCGTGAGTGTTATCGTCAGGCAGCGCTCAAAGGTTATCCGAGAGGCATGTCTCTCTATGGATTCAATCTCCGAGCAAGCGCAGCCGGCAAGATTAGCTATCCTGATTCCTTTTTCTGGCTATACATGGCCGGCGATCTCGGCGATGACGCCGCACGCACAACTCTCTACCTCCCGCGACGCAATGAGAACCGCGGAGATTCAGAAACCGCGGCAAAAGCTCAAGAAGCTCTGCAATGGATCGAACAGGTGCAAACAGGGAAGAAACTCAAAAATGAACCCTTATATAAAGACGGCTTCCTTCCGAGTTTACATNCGCGGGAACAAGCNGCAGAACAGGGCGACGACTGGGCACGNTTNTATCTTGGAAGCATNAACTACAACGGCGAATTCCNGANCCAAAATTATGCTCAGGCAATAAAATATTATGAACCNATCGCAAAGAACGGCAAACTGCCACGCACTGTGCTTGCGCTGGTAAACGAGCGTCTAGCCAAAATGTATACCGAAGGGAAAGGCGTTAAAGCCGATGCGGCAAAAGCCGCTAAATATAGCCGTGCCGCCGCCCGATACGGAAGCCTCTCAGCCTACAAGAGGGTTGAGCGCATCCCCTAAACTCAAAAATTATCTATTAATACTGTAAGAAGAATTTCCTATAACAAAGAAAACAGGCAGGTTATCATTGCTGAACCTGCCTGTTTTTACTATTACAATCTTCTTTACTTATAGCTTTATTTGTGCTGAGTCATGAAAATGCCTCTTTTTAGAACACAATCTTTTTAGACTTGATTCCATCTTCCGAGATAACAGTCAGAATATGGATGCCGCGGAGTGTCGTATCAATGCTTCCGGAAGCAGTTTCTATATTCCGTTCAAAAACTTTAGAGCCTGAAATGTCATAGATTGTCATTGTAGCCGGCGCATTAACATTCTCGAAGTTCAAGATTCCACCCTCAGTCGATATCGAAAAACAGTCTCCATCGGCAATAATCGAACCTATTCCTGAACTGTAACTGGTCTCGTTAAGATTCCAACCTTCCAATCTTTTCACCTGATTAGGAACATCTGAAAAGGCAGTGACACCCTCTTGCGACTTAGCGTTGGCAAACACTCTGACCGTCGATGCCCATGTATCATTTACGAAGAGATCCAAGATTGAATGGTCAAAGAATAGATTGAGTTTCACAGTCTCTCCCTTTGCAAGCTGCCGAGGCAGCGGGCTATGATAATATCCGTCAAAAACTCCTGAATCATTTATCAAGCGATCAACTCCGCGCGCATCCACGACGATTTCATTTGTCGCTCCGTCATAATAGACCTTGACAGCTGAAATTCCGTCATCAAGCAGAGTGAATCCACATTTTCCGGAACCTACCGTAAACTCCCCCACAAGCTCTATGGCACGACCTGAAACACCGTCCACGGCAATACTTCCGTCAAGAGCGAAAGCGCTTTTCGAGAAACCGTTTTCCATACGCATAGCAGGTAGACCGGAATAAGGCTTCTGGCACAAATTGCCGTCAGAATCGATTGCCAGTTCTCTCGGCAAAGAATATGTGTGAGCATAGCCGAGATCATAGTTGGCTTGCGATGGCAATTTGTCAGGGACGATTCCAAGGGCTATCGTCTTGCCATCATGTTGAAATATGGTTGGAGACAACAAGCCGAATCCGTCACGGGCGAAACCCGACAGTTCTATAGTTGATGGAGCTGATTTATCAGGCGAAAATGTGCCGTCGGCATTTATACCTCCGACCCAATAGATTGCAGCCACGCCTTTCGATGTGTTCTGAGGGGTGACCGTGAAGAGCCATTTATCGCCGATCTTGGTGACATTAGGCATTTCCCAAAATGTTCCGCACGTTGAAGCGTCACCACCGGAGAAAAATGTCTTTCCGTCATTGCTCCAGCTCTTGGTGGTGGGATTATAGGCATGTAGCGTGGTCGTTCCAATGCCGCCTTTACTCGATCCCACTATTATGTATGCGCCATTGTCGGAACGGAAGAAATAGGGATCACGGAAATCGTCAGACAACCCGGCGGGACGACCATTTATAATCGGTGTTGAATTTTTAGCCCATGAAATCAAATCATCATCGCCCGAAGCAGCCTGTGCGATCACTGCTTTTCCATAATCAACGCCTGTGTATATGATCGAGGGTTTGCCTTGGGTAAGCTCCTCGTCAGAGAACAAGCAACCCGACCAGCACCCTTTCATGTCGTAAGCCTCACCCGGAGCAAGCGCGATAGGCTCTTCAGTCCAATCATATAGATTTTCACTGGAAAGATGCCCCCAATGCAAACGCGACATATAAGGACCGTTGGCATTTTTTTGGAAGAACAAATGGTATCGTCCATTAGAATATGCCATGCCATGAGTTTCATTAGTCCAGTTGGCTCCCGGCATACCATGAAAAGCAGGGCGTAACGGGTCATCGGCAAAGCGTTCTTTCGGGATAGACAAATCTGCATCATTTTCAGGAATCATAGCTGCGATAACGTCGCTGCCCACAGCTTCATCCCATATCGTTATGTCATCAATCAACCCATTGAAGGAAGTGAGACAGAAGGGTCCGCTAAACCGCTCGTTGAAACTTCTTCCAATTCTCATGATGGAATTACCGACAGCAATAGCTCCATTGGCCTTTGAAGAAGCCACCTGCGCTCCGTTGTTATACAAAGTTGCCGTGCGAGCTTCCGAATCAACAACCGCAGTGAGATTAATCCAGCTGTAGCGGTCAATCGGAGTATCGACTTTCAGTTCGAGCGCCCATCCGCCCACAAATGTCTTGAACGAATATTTTCCGTCAAAGCCAACGAAGAAGCCAAAACCTGTTTTTGCGCTCTCGTCAAGGCAGGAAACTATCGCAATCTGTNCGGCAGTATTNGCATCNATNTCGACTATCGGGTAAGTTTCAATCNCAAACCNTACCNACGCAGTCATTTTCTTTGAACCGGCAGGAATTATATTTCCAAGTTCAGCATCGACGTAGGTTGTATAGCCATCGAAACGCAGAGCTTTTCCTCTCGCTCCTGGAAGATTTTCGGCAGAGCGAACGCTATTAATTGCAAATGTTGAGCCTGAAACCGTCTCAGTGATTTTATCTCCTGAATTTTCCATTGAGAAACAAGCCACCTCACGAGCCTGCGAAGCAAACGGAATTAAAACAGCCACCGCCAAGGGAGAAATTTTTCTTAGAAGTGATATATTTATCATCGGTTTATTAGTGGTAAAGATTTATTTTCAGTCTTAAATAGCAGAATCGGCAATACCGTAAAGAGATTGCCGGCTGGTAGAGTAAATTAATTAAATGGGTGTTTATCTCTTTGTTTAACGGAAGATAGACAGTTTTATTTTAGCAATAAGTCCCATTCTATGAATAGTGACAAATAGAAGTGTGTCGCGCGGAGAAAGTATTCATTACGGAATCCGCACGACACACTTTTCAAAATTCTTAGAGAATCGTCGTTAACCTAAAATAACCTATATAACCTTGAAATTCAAACCTAAAACATGACGATTATCAAAGACATGCCTACTTCAGATAATTCAAAATATTCAATGTGAGCTGTTCCACATTATGCTGATAGGGATTTGCGCCTGAATTTTGATTCCATTCATAAGCAGCGAAACCGTTGGCGATGCAACGACCGTGATCGGCAGTTGAATAGAATTCCACCAGTCCGGCTACACAGTGATCGCGAACATGTCCCCATGTGGCAAGCACAAGTGAGTTGGTGGTGACTTCAAAGTTCTTGATGACATCAGGCTGATCGCCGCGACCATATATATTGCAATCCCAAAGACAGTTGTGGTCTTCTCTTTGACCGGGACCAATCAGCGGCAGGTTCTCGTAACCATATCCGTTGGGGTCTTCCAAAGTTATACCCTTGAATATCTCATGGGCGGTGCGATCGTAGAAGCCCTGATCAGAACCATTTCTGAAATCCCATCCCAGATACGGATTAATCACCCAAACGTCATTACCCTCACCTCCTGCTCCGTTACCGAACACGGTCGGAGCCATGTTGTCGGGCACGATACCGAGAGGAACAGTGAGCTGAGTCGCCATGTTGGAAAGATAGAGGCTGCCGCCATTTGCCGAATACTCTTTGAGCGCTGCGATAGTAGCGGGATTGGTAATCTCCGCAGGAAGATTTTCCCACCCCATGGGCATTCCTACACGGTCAATCTCAATCCAGATAACAGGATAGAAATCGGTGTCGAGCGTGGATATCTGCGAAGGCTGGATGAATTCACCATCAGCTTGCGAAGCAAACCAGGACGCAGCCGCGCGCTCATCATCGTCGGGTAGTGAAGCGATATCAGGAGCAGTCATTAGATAAGCCATCTTGACCCCTTCAAGCTTATCCGGCATTTTAGCGCTTATTGACACCCCTTCCGACACATATCCTCCATCATAGAGCACTTTAACCGTATAAAGATATTCCTTCGCAAGCGAAAGCCCTTTGAGAGTGTATTCGGTGGGACGGCCGGGAAGTGTTATCGCCGAGTTGTTGTCACCGTTGACGAGGATTTTCACTCCCGTAATATCATTGTCGGCAGGAAGCACCCATGACAAGTTGACCTTGCGTCCGTTGATTTCGGCTGAGAGATCGGAAACCTTTTCAAGATTAGGAACCGATGGCATACNNGNAGGTTCNAAATCGGNGCATGCGCCANGNAGACCGCNANGAAGCATTGCCAGCATCACGAGGCTANATGAACGTAATTTNTTCA
The DNA here is from genome assembly GCA_009177195.1 of Bacteroidales bacterium. GTDB lineage: Bacteria > Bacteroidota > Bacteroidia > Bacteroidales > Muribaculaceae > Muribaculum. The sequence continues at coordinate 5,729 of WFMA01000169.1, forward strand.
TTTTTCTGTAATANTTGATTGATTACTTATATAAATCACCCGCATTGTCAACCTGATTCACAGGAATCGGNAAATAAATCTCATCCTCTGATAAANTGGCACCCTGATAATAAGTNCGNATTTTGCCTTCAGAGATGTAATAGTCATTCATTGTCTCGATGACATTTCCCCAACGCACGAGGTCAAACCAACGGAGTCCTTCCATCGCGAGTTCAAGACGACGCTCCATGCGCACGGCTTTGCGCGCATAATCCTGATTCCAGCCGGTAGCCGGATATTCTTCAACAGCATAGTTGGCTATCGTAGGATTACAATCGACAGGCTGGTAATCAGCATCCACCGAACGGGCTGCCTTGCGGCGGATATCATTGATGAGAGTACGCGCTTCATCGAGGTTCTTACCCTGCTCAATCAAAGCTTCGGCTTTCATAAGCATCACATCGGCATAACGGATGAGCAAGCAATTGAGAGAAGATGCTCCCCAAGGCACAATACCCGGTTTCACATAAGGAGATTCAGGAGCCGGATAGGGTTTCTTGCCTGAATACTGTCCGTAANGTTCTAAGTTGCGACACCATTTTTCATTATAGGTGTGAGAACGCCACGGCATTCCGATGCGACCANGAGTGAAATNCAAACGAGNNTCAACATTTCCGTCATAATCAGCTTTGTNAACATTTTCACTGTTGAAAGACCCGTCAAGATAAGGGAGTCCGTTGGCATCAGTGCGGAAAGCGTTTACAAGATTCTGTGAAGCGAGATAGAAATCGTCGCCATTGCCATAGAGATTACCCTCTGACCAAGTGCAGTTAAGACAGTTGCTGAAATTGAACTGGTCGGGAGAATTTGCCGATGAGAACTGAATAGCCAGCACTGATTCATATTGATTGTTGAATTCCGGCTTCGACATGTCAAGGAAATTGTCGTAGAGTTCATATTGTCCACTGGCTACTACATAACCGGCATATTCCTCAGCCTCAGCCCAGTCGGATGTGAACAAGTCCACTCGGGCAAGAAGCGCTGCGGCGACATACTTATTGAATCGTCCGGGCAGTTCCTGGCTTTTAGGAAGAGCATCGTAGCTATCACGTAGATCCTGCTTGATGAAACCTACAATCTGATCGCGTGTATATTCGTCGGCACGACATTCGCTGGGATCGGTAACTTTCTCGTCAAAATAAGGGAACCGCTTGAAAATACGGAACATGTCGAAGTAATAGTATGCACGGAGAGTCTTCATCTCGGCAACGTAGATCGCTTTATCGTCCGAAGGAATAGCGTCAGCATTCAGAATCCCGTTGATTGCGGTGTTGCATCGGCTGATTGAGTAGTAGTTGTTGCGCCACTTGAAATTTGCGACATCATTGTCGCTCTGCACGTTGCCGACTTCCAACTGGTGGATATACCCCTCCATCGTCACACCGTCGCCCCCTTTGAGAGCATCGTCGGAGCGTACATCGAATATCCAGTTGTTAATAGGACCGGCAAACGACTCGTTGTTTCCGAAATAGTGGCAGAGAAGCGTCGCATAGGCAGCGGTCATGAGGTCAATCGCCTCATCATTCCCTATCTGTTCATTAGTAAACACTCCCTGAGGCTTGGTGTCGAGCATATCATTACAAGATGTGTAGCCCAGAGCCATCGAGGCGACAGCTGTAACGCATATCGCATTTTTTATGATGTTTCTAAAATTTTTCATTTTTGGAATTTGTAAAGATTACTAATTCGTTGGTTTAGAACTGAAGGTTGAGTCCAATGGTGAAAGTGCGGGGACGAGGATATGCGCCATTGTCAATATGCGCTCCATATTCACCGGGAAGGATTTCAGGATCGAGACCTGAATATTTGGTCAAAGTGAACACGTTCTCAACCTGACCGTAAACATCCAGGTTTGAAGCACCGATTTTGCCGACGATATGTTTTGGCAACGAATAAGAGAGCTTGAGATACTTCATCTTCATGTATGAACCGTCTTCAACGTAGTAGGTTGAGAAACGAGCTTCATTGTTGTCGTCGGTAAGCGACAGCGCAGGGATGTCGGTATGAGTATTGGTTGGAGTCCATGCTTTCATGATGTCCACGCCGCGGTTGGTCGAAATGTTGCCATAGTTCATTGAAAGCAACTGTCTCTTCATGTGATTCTGAATATCAAAACCGAAATCACCGGCAAAGAACATGTCCAAAGAGAATGCCTTATACTTGAAACCAAGATTTATACCCATTGATAAATCGGGATTCGGGTCACCGATGATACAGCGGTCATTGTCGTCAATCACACCGTTTCCATCAAGGTCACGATAAATAAGACGTCCCGGGGCGGCTCCTGTTTGAGCTGCGTGGTTCACANCCTCTTCAGNNNTCTGGAAAATTCCGTCACAAACGTATCCATANTNAACTCCCATGGGCTGACCTGGAATGAGACGCTGATCTCCGCCGATGAATTTCTGGNGCGAGTTNAGNGTTACCAGTTTATTCTTATNTTGANAGATGTTCACTGAACCGTTCCAAGAGAAGTCACCATACTGATGGCTGCGATATGCGACCGTCACTTCCCAACCGGTATTCTTCATGTCGCCTGTATTAAGCCATATAGCCGCCTTTTCGCCTGCGACATCAAGTGCCGGGGGTATGGTGAGCATATCCTTTGTCTTCTTGATATAGAAGTCAGTGCTTACATTGAGCGCGCTGTTGAAGAACACGAGATCGATACCGATATTGTTCTGATAGGTAGTTTCCCATTTCAGTTCCGGATTAGCCTTGCATGAAGGTTCGTCGGGATTGAGGGAGCCGAGCGTGATACCGGGAGTAGTTGAAGAATTGGTTCCTGACAGGTCGTATGCACCGTTGCCGGTGTTGAAGATATAGGTAGAATAAGTGGGATAAAGCGACGGGATATTGGCGTTACCGTTCTGACCCCATGAATAGCGAATTTTCAAATCATTGAGAATGTCATTTTTCGGGAAGAATTCTTCCTGAGTAGGACGCCATGCAAGCGAGAAAGCGGGGAACACACCTGCTCTGAAGCCTTTTGCAAAACGAGAGTTTTCATCACGGCGTATAGTGAACGACGCAAGGTAGCGGTCGGCGTAATTATAGTCGGCTTTACCAAAGATTGAGAACACCGCCCATTGAGTTTTTGTTCCGCCATTGTTGCGGGTGCCGGTTCCTGATCCGATCTGCATGAAATCAGCATCTTCGAAAGGATAATCCTCACGCGAAGCTGAGAGATCACGGAAAGTGTAACCGATAGCTTNAGTACCGACAAGAGCGGTAAGATGATGCTTTTCGGCGAAAGTTTTAGTGTAGTTGGCAGTATTGGTCCAAGTCCAGGTATCGCCCTGTCCATAAACGCTCGTCATGCTGTTTATATCGCCGGGGTTCACGGAACGGCCAAGAGTATTGTTGAAATACTGGCTATGTTCTATACCGATGTTGGTTTTCAATGAAAGTCCATCGATAGGTTTCACCTCAAGGTAGGCGTTTCCAAGTATACGCCATGAAGCGAGGTCATTATCTTTAGCGTTANCTATGAGCTGTACNGGGNTGGCAAGGTCCGATTTGATCAAACCGAGCGGAAGAGTCCAATCACCGTTAAGACCTCTTACAGGAAGAGCGGGATGCTGACTCATCGCAGTAAAAGGAATACCACGGTCGCCTGCTACATCAACTCCACGGTTTTTCCAGTGAGCCACCAAGAGATTCTCTCCAACGGCGATGTATTTATTAAAATCGTAGCGAGAATTCACGCGTGCCGAGTAACGCTCATAGAAAGTATCTTTAATGTTACCATTCTGATTGATATAGTTCAGTGACAGCATTACTGAACCTTTTTCAGTATTGTTAGAGATTGACGCTGTCAAATTATTGGTCCATGCGGTGTGGTAGATCTGATCCTGCCAGTCAGTGTTAGTAGTTGGGAAATTAGTGTTTCCGGCCACATATTGCTGAAGCACCGGAGTAGCGCCTGAACCATAGAGCACATGATCGGGAGCGATATTTGAATTTTTCGAAGCTGTCCAATAAGCCTGTCCCCATTGCTCGGCATTAAGCATCTCATAACGCTTGGCAATAGTCTGCGCGCTTGCGGCATAATTTATATTGATAGTCATACGGTCGCCTTTACCCTGCTTGGTCGTAATGATAACGACACCGTTGGCGGCACGTGAACCATAGATTGAGGCTGATGCCGCATCCTTCAACACCTGCATGGATTCGATATCGGAAGGATTGATACAGTTAATATTGTCGGTAGGCACGCCGTCAATAATATACAGAGGGTCATTGCTTGAATTGGCAGNAGACATACCGCGANCANGAATTGNTCNGGTTCCGCCGGGNGCAGCGTCAGGAATAANATTCACACCNGNCNGCTTGCCCGCCATTGAGTTCATGATGTTGCCCGAGTTTTCGCTCAAAGGCTCTTTCATGTTCATTACCGCCACAGCGCCCGTGAGGTCAGCCTTGCGAACAGTTTGATAACCCACAACCACTACTTCGTCAAGCAGCTCCGAGTCTTCTTCAAGAGAAATCGTCAAGCGGCTCTCAGCCTTCACGGTTTTAGACTTATATCCCACATAGGATACAACGAGATTAGAGCCTTCGGGTACCGTTATAACGAAATTTCCGTCAATATCGGTAGCGACTCCTGCCGCTGCCTTTGAATCAGAAATAACGCTTGCGCCGATCAGAGGCTCATTGTCGGCAGCCGAAACAACGGTCCCATGCACAGTAATATTCTGTGCTTGCGCGACTATTACAGTCAGTAATAGAAATAACGCACTGAGGATTGCTTTTTTCATGTTATCTAATTATTGGTTTTCAATCTGCGACAAAGTTATTGTGGTGTTGGCGATAGGCAGTAATAACCATGTTGCATTGACTATGAAATTTTGAGCGATGCTCAATTTTTATTAGATAATGCGTAATTTTTCATAGCACTCCATGCTTAAATATACAAAGGGCGCATCACCCTCCATGATGCGCCCTATATTTATATCAGTAATTTAAAATGCAATTCAATCTTTGAATCCCAATCGCGTCCTCATCTCGGAAGGAGATTCATCAAACATTTCCCTGAAAACTCTTGTGAAATAAGCCGGAGCTGAAAACCCGACCTCATAGGCGATTTCACTAATCGATTTATCAGTAGTTGAGAGCATATCCCTCGCTTTCGTCAATCTTATTTTCCTCAATAATTCAACAGGAGAATAATTTGTCAACGCCTTTATCTTCCTATAGAATTGAGATCGCCCTATACCCATCTTCGCAGCAAGACTGTCGATATTCAGATCAGGATTACCCATTTCGCTATTTACAAGCGACACAAAACGGGCATAAAACTCATTGTCAATGTCGAGTTGCTCCGCTTGTGCTACCGGATGCTCTTCTAATTTAGCCTTCGTACCCTTAATCTCTTTAACCGATTCCCACAGATTCTTGATGCGTTTGCGGTTTTCAATCAGATTCTCACATCTCATACTAAGCATCCTGCTGTTGAACGGCTTCGACAGATAGCCGTCTGCTCCGCTCTCATAGCCTTGAATACGCTGCTCGTCCATACTGCATGCGGTCAACATAAGCACAGGGATGTGGGAAGTAGTAATCTCATTTTTGATGCGTTTGCAACATTCCAATCCATCCATCACAGGCATCATCACGTCACAAATCACCAGGTCAGGGACATACTTAGAAGCAAGCCTGATACCGTCTTTGCCATTCTGAGCCTCGATAATCCGGTATTCCGATGAAAGCAGTTCGCGTATCATCTTTCTTATATCGGGATTGTCATCAATAATAAGTAGCAACGGTTTATCGTCGCCGTCATTTACAGAATCCAAATCAATCTCGCCAAGTTCAGCATTTATGTCGCTATCCGATATTGAGCGAGACACATTGGCATCAGCAGTCTCACTGATGTGCCTGATAGGAAGCCTGACGGTAAATTTACTTCCTCTACCAAGCGAGCTTTCCACTTCAATAGAACCGCCATGCAATTCCACAAATGCTTTGGCAAGGGAAAGCCCGATTCCCGAACCATTGGGATGAATCTTATCTACCTGATAAAATCTATCGAATATATTTCCAAGATCCTCAACAGCAATTCCCTGTCCAGAATCTTCCACCGAAAATATCAGTCGCGTTTCATCGCAGGAACACACAAGATGTATTTTACCGTTATCAGGAGTATATTTGAACGCATTGGACATCAGGTTAAAAAACACCCGCTCTATTTTCTCAGTATCAATCGCCAGCGTAACGGAAGACTCTATCAAGATATCTATAATAAGCTTGATTTCCCTCTTTCGGGCAATTGCTGTAAAAGATTCGGTCCAGTCACGTATTAGTTCGGCGATATGCACTTCCGAGAGATTTACCATCAGTTTCCCATTCTCATATTTTCTAAAATCGAGTATCTGATTAATTAAACGTCGGAGTATCTTGACGTTCTTACTGGCAATTTTAATCAACGCATGATGCTGAGGAGTAAGATAATCAGCAGTTTCAAGCTGCTCTACAGGCTCCGCANTGAGTGTGNGAGGTGTGCGCAGATCATGAGANACATTGNTGAAGAAAACCNGCNTGGATTGAGTANNCGCGTTGNGTTGCTCATTNAGTTTCTNNTCTGTATCGCGCTGCTGAGNAAGGAGTTTATTTTGTTCAACAAGCGCTTTCTGGTGGCGTTTATGGAGCCAGAACGCTCTAAGCAACATGAAGACAAAACCAAACAGCAGGACCACAATCGCTATCGCAGCATAGAACAGCGATGTCTGTGCCGAATGCCGGCTCCAATAATCATCTACTTGCGTTTTCAGCAGCTTGATTTTAGCGGTTTCCTCTTTAAGGGATTCATTTTGAAGGAGCAAGATGTCGGCATTCGATTTGTCAACAGCCGATGACACCGGTAGACGCATCTCCTTTTTATAAGGCTTGCCGTCCAATATGTCCAAAGCCGTACGTACCAATTGATAGCCTTCCGTCGGGTAAAGGAACGTAGCATCAATCACTCCGTCGGCAACCGCCTTGATTCCAATCTCAGGGGCAGCGTCTATGCCTATGACTTTGACCGAAAGATTTCGCCGTTTTGCAACTTCCGATGCGGCGATAGCCATGCGGTCATTATGCGCAAATATCAAATCAGCGTCAGGATGCAAGGCAAACAATGAATCAGCCACGACAGCGGCATCTTCATAATTCCAATTGCCAAATCCCGCTCCTACCACATTCATTTCCAGCCTTTTTGACTCGTCAGCAAAACCGTTATGCCTTTCAATCGCAGGTGTCGAACCGGTGAGTCCGTATATTTCAACAATCTTTCCTCCGGCACCTATAAGATTATGGGCATATTGAGCCGCCGCTTTACCAATACCATAGTTATCAACCCCTTGAGTTGCCGTATAAGAGTCACCGTTGATATTCCTGTCAAAAATCACAACGGGCGTTCCCGACTCATATACCTCTTTTATAACCGGAGTAATAGCGTCAGCCTCATTTGGCGCCGCAATGATTATATCAAAGTCGTTATCCACGAAATAACGTATGTCGGCAATCTGTTTCTCGTTGCTGTCGTCAGCCGAACGAATTTCCACCTCGGCATCCGGATGGAACATGATTTCACAATAGATCTCATCGTTCATTTTCCTGCGCCAGTCATCTTGACTACATTGTGAAATACCGATACGGTAATGCTTTTCTTCTTTACAACTTGCCATAGGCAAAATAAAGAGAAAAACCGACAAATATAATATCACCTTGTTCATCATTCGTTATGGTCCATTATTTAAGGCACAACAAAGTTAATTATAATATCATGAAAAACAGTGCATTTACTATTATTTTTTGTGCAATGCAAGATATTTGCTAATGATTGCACAATCTTTAATAGCCTGTCGATTTGGAAAGTCGTAGATGTGGGTCATCAATCTCGACCGAAAATAAAAGTATCATTGGTAATATGAAATCAATCTCAGAATTAGCGATTAG
>WFMA01000064.1 GCA_009177195.1 Bacteroidales bacterium
CATAATGCAGAATGGGGCTGCTGCCGGTTTTTTTGACAAGCAAGCCTGAAAGGCTTACACCTACGGATAACCCGGCACTACGAGCGAAGCGAGGTGTGCCGGGAAAAGGGCGACAAATACACTGCACTCTGTAAAGAGTGCCCCCTAAATCAATCACGCCGCACCACACGATGGCAGTTTGTGTCAATAGGATTTGACCTGTTCGCAAAGATGGCGTTTTTTTGTGTTGTTCCTATAGAACTTTCCACAAATACTATAGGGGGCACTCTTTGCAGAGTGCGATTTGGCTGGGCTTTTTCCGGGGAGAGTGAGCGTTAGCTCACTCTCCCCGGTTATCCATAAGTGTAAGCCTTTCAGGCTTGCGGTGGGGCTCTTTGGTGCGTTTGGGAGGAGGACGGCGTGGGGATGCATTGGGAGGCATGGCGCGCCATGCCCCTACGCTTGAGTATCATCGCATGTGAAGACCGACCTACGAGCCTTTCAGGCTTATTTGGGAAGATGGGAAATGTTAAAATTTGTGGGAATTTCAATATTTTTGTTGTTTTATACTGAATTTTACATAACTTTGCAGTCAATTACGCATGGAGATGCGTGTTTCGACTTGCGCAGTAAGTCGCTTTGACATNANAAATTNTTCTTTTCCANANAANCTAAAAACTNTATGGGGGGGGGGGTAATTTACTGTATATTAGTAATTTAGCTTTCGACCCTATACTTTTTAATTAAAATAGTTTGTATGAAAAAAGTAATTATGTTTCTACTTGCACTTGTGATGGTGGCAACAGCATCGGCTCAGATGCGCACGGTCACCGGTACAGTGCTTAACGCCGATGACGGCGAGCCTCTTGTGGGCGCTTCGGTGCTCCCTGTTGGAGGCGGCAATGGAATTGCCACCGACGTCGATGGAAAGTTTTCAATCAAAGTACCCCAGTCGGTAAAGGCATTGCGAGTAAGCTATGTGGGTATGGTGACTAAGGAAGTTCCCATTACCAACTCGCCGATGANTATTCAACTGACTTCAGGCAACAAGCTTGACGAGGTGATGGTGGTAGCGTNCGGTACCACAACCAAGCAGGCGTTTACCGGTTCAGCCGCAGTTGTTGACGCTGAAGAACTTTCAAAGCACATCACCACCAACGTGGCTGACGCGCTTGTAGGTTCAGTTCCCGGTTTCCAGATGCGTTCAAGTTCTGGAGCTCCCGGAGCATCTCAGGGTGAAATCAGCATTCGCGGTATTTCTTCGCTTTATTCTAACAGCGAGCCGCTCGTAATTGTCGACGGCGCTCCCTATGAAGCAAGCCTTTCTAACATTCCTCAGAGCGACATCGAGACTATCTCGGTGCTCAAGGACGCAGCTTCAGCAGCTCTTTACGGTGCCCGTGGTGCGGGTGGTGTGATTATCGTTACCACCAAGCGCGGTAAAACTAAGGATGCTGTCGTAAGCGTTGACGCCAAGTGGGGTGTTAACTCACGCGCAATCCAGGAGTATGACGTGATCAAGTCTCCGGCAAAATATTACGAGACTTATTATGGCATGCTTTATAACTTCAACCTTTACGGTCAGGGCATGTCGGCTGTAGAAGCCAACGCCGCAGCCAACTCTCAGATGTTTGGTTCAGGCAGCTGGCCGGGTCTCGGTTACAACGTGTTCACCGTTCCCCAGGGTGAGAATCTCATCGGTCTTGACGGCAAGATCAACCCCAACGCCACTCTCGGTCGCAAAATCGAACACAACGGCCAGGAGATGTGGCTCCAGCCCGACGATTGGAACAAGGAGGCTTACCACAACTCTTTCCGTCAGGAATATAACGTGAGCGTTAACGGCGGAACTGACCGCGCTTCTTACTATACCAGCGTCAACTATCTTGACGACGAGGGTGTTATCGACCACTCTTCTTTTGACCGCCTTTCAGCTCGCGTTCGCGCCGACTATCAGGCTAAGAAATGGCTGAAGATCGGAGCCAACATCGGCTATGTTCATTCGAAGACTACTTCAGTGCCTAACTTCGGCACCTCGCTGAACTCTACCAACATCATGTACTTCACCTCGATGATGGCTCCCATCTATCCGGTTTATCTCCGTGGCGTTGGCGAGGACGGCAAGCCTTATATCATCCGCAATGCGGCTGGTGACAAGAGCTATGACTATGGTGTCGCAGGTACCAACTACGGTCTTGCCCGTCCTTTCATGGCAAACGCCAACCCGCTCGGTACTAACAATTATGACAAGACTCAGAGCATCGGCAACCAGTTGAACGCAACTCTTAACGCCGACATCAACATCACCGACTACTTGAAGTTCTCGGCTCAGAGCACTCTCAGCTGGGGTAATACCAACTATTCAAGCTACGGCAGTATCTACAACCCCAACAAGTCTTCAATCAACGGTGACTTGACCAAGTATCAGAACAACGCAACCCGCACCAACAACGTGCAGACCCTTTCGTTCTACAAGAACCTCGGTCGCGACGACGCTCACTACCTTAATGTAATGTTGGGTCACGAGTATTATCGCACCAACAGCCGTTATTTGACTGCTACAGCTCAGGGCGGATTCACTCCCGACATTCTTGAAATCTACGCATTCGCCAAGAAGGCAAGCTCTTCTTCTCGCGCAATGAACTACAACGTGGAAGGTTACTTCGGAAGCGCTCAGTACAACTATCAGGAGAAATACTTCGCATCGGCTTCTTACCGTCTTGACGGATCTTCATTCTTCGCCAAGGGTCACCGTTGGGGTAGCTTCTGGTCGGTTGGTGGAGCATGGCTCATCTCTAAGGAAGAATTCATGAAGCCCTATACTTGGATCGACATGTTGAAGGTTAAGGCTTCTATCGGTCAGCAGGGTAACGACGGAGTTGGATATGATGACCACTCTTATCTCCCCAACTATTTCTACTGGGCTGACCTCTATCAGCTCACTCCTTCAGGCGAATATGAAATGTCGCCCACATTCTATAACATCGGTAACCGCGACATCACTTGGGAAACTACCACCAACTTCAATGTCGGCGCTGAATTCGGTTTCTTCGGCAACCGTCTCACCGGTAATGTTGACTTTTATGTTAAGCGCGTAAGCAACCTCCTCTTCTGGATGTCGGTCGCAGAATCGGCAGGCGCCCGCGGTTACTATGGTAACATGGGAACTATCCGCAACCAGGGTGTTGAACTCACTTTGTCGGGTCACGTTATCCGCACCCGCGATTTCGAATGGCAGCTCAGCGGCAACATCTCTCACAACGCCACCAAGATCGTGAGCCTTCCCAAGGCTAAGACCGGCGAACGCGGCGGTTTCATTGAATCAAGCATCTGGTATCAGGAAGGCAAGCCTCTTTACAACTACATGACTTATGCTTATGCAGGCGTCAACGAACATGGTGAGGCTCTTTATTACTACGACCCCAATCTCATCGGCGAGGACGGAGCGATGGACATCGCGCAGCCGGGTAAGATCAAATCAAAGGATTATGTGACTACTACTCCGGGTGAGGCTTCACGTTACACTGTCGGTTCAATCCTTCCCAAGGTGTTCGGCGGTTTCAGCACCTACGTTCGCGTGAAAGACTTCGACTTGACTGCAACCTTCGACTATCAGATCGGCGGTAAGGTTTATGATAACCAGTNNGCCAGCCTCATGGTTGTTCCNTCAGGAACAAATNACGCAGGTCACGCTATCCACAAGGATGTGCTCAAATCATGGAGCCCCAACAACACTCGCTCGGATATTCCCCGCTGGCAGTATGGACAGGGTAACAGTAACGCCAACAATGCTTCTGACCGCTNGTTGACNAACGCAAGCTACCTCAACTTCCAGTCGTTCACCGTTGGTTACACCCTTCCGAAAGGCTTGATCAGAGACATTACCAAACTCCGTTTCTATGTAGCCGGCGAAAACCTCTGCTTCTGGTCGGCNCNCAAGNGATTGGATCCCCNCTACTCTTACACAGGAAATGCAAGCGTGGCTGNGTACTCTCCCGTGCGCAACATCTCAGGCGGTNTTCAAGNGACATTCTAATCATTTAAAAAGAAATCATTCAATGAATAAAATATTTTCATCAATACTTGTCGGCGCAGCATCGATGATGCTTTTCACCGGCTGTCTTGAAGAGTTTGAACCGGAAGCAAGCTTCGTGACCGGCGAACAGGCTTCGAATGCCCCCGGTTCTTACGAAACATTTGTGGGCGGTCTTACCTCCTCTACCACCGGTAAGTTCCTTTACAGCGCTGCGAACGAGTATCCCTGGGACTTCGGTTACACCACTTTCTACATCATGCGCGACGTGCAGGGACAGGACCTCGTGACCGAGTATGACGGTTCTTGGTACTCAACCTGGTATCAGTGTGGTAGAATGCTCGCTCCCGGCTATCGTGACTGCCAGATTCCCTGGACTCTCTACTATGGCTGGATCAAGGATTGCAACACCGTGATTTCACTTGCCGGCAGCGATCCCGCCGACGACAAGAAAGCCGGCGCCGGTATCGCCTACGCAATGCGTTCGCTCTACTACATGGAGCTTGCACAGATGTTCGCTCAGAAAACCTATGGCACCGATCCTGACGCTATGACAGTGCCCCTCGTTACTGAGTCGACTCCTCTTGATGCTCTCGCTTCCAATCCTCGCGCCACAAACAAGGATATGTGGGAATTCATCATCGCAGGTCTTGACAAGGCTGAAGAGTATCTTACCGGTTATACCCGTGAAGACAAGTACACTCCCGACCTTTCTGTTGCCTACGGTCTTAAGGCTCGCGCTTACCTGGTGATGCGCGACTGGGCTAATGCCGAGAAGTATGCCAAGCTTGCTCAGAACGGCTACGCAGCCATGGACAATGACTACTATACCAGCAAGAACGACGGTTTCAACAGCGCCAACAACTCTTCATGGATGTTTGCAACCCACTTCAAGTCTGATGACCCCAACATTCTTAACAATGACGGTGACTCAAGCTGGCCGAGCCAGATGTGTCTTGAGATGAGCTACAGCCCGCTCACCGCAGGTTACGCTTCAAACTATGGCGACCCCAAGTATATCGACCGTCACTTGTATGAGACTATCCCCGCTACCGACGCGCGCCGCAAATGTTTCGTTGACTTCGCTGTCGATGAGCTTGCTACCGCTCAGGATGTTGTCACCGCTCTCAGCGCTTACTCTGACTATCCCGATCGTATTTTCTATACTGCTTATCAGCAGGGCAACGTGAGCGCCGCCGGAGGACTTTCGCTTAAGTTCCGTGTTGCCGGTGGAGCAGCCGGACGTAACAACCAGTACATCGGCTTCCTCGTGGACGTTCCCTTGATGCGTGTTGAGGAAATGATGCTTATCGAGGCTGAGGCTGCCGGAATGCAGGACGAAGCCCGCGGACAGGCTCTTCTCACAACTTTCGGAAAACTTCGCGACCCCAACTATGTATATGGCACTCATAACGAGGCTTACTACAACAATTCAACTTCCAAGTTCCAGAACGAAGTGTGGTGGCAGCGCCGCGTAGAGCTTTGGGGCGAGGGTCTTGCAACTTTCGACATCAAGCGTCTTGAAAAGGGTGTGATCCGCAGCTATGCCGGCACCAACCATCAGGACGGATTCCAGTGGAACACTACCACTCCTCCCGACTGGATGAACTGGTGTATCGTTCAAACCGAGACCAACTACAACTCGGCTATCGTGAACAACCCCACTCCTATCGCTCCTGAAGGCAACTCGCCTGAATACGTGTGGTAATAAAAGTCAAACAACTTATCAATTAAATTGAGACAAATGAATAAATCAAAATATCTATTGGGGCTGCTCGCCGGCGTGGCAATGGTGATGACATC
>WFMA01000243.1 GCA_009177195.1 Bacteroidales bacterium
AAGCAAGAGTCACGGTTTGTTCGTCGGTAACGCCTTCCGCTTTTGCATTGAAAGAAACGGCAACGAGTGCAGCTGCCACTAATAGAGTAAATTTACGCATAAAAATTAAATTTAGGTTAAACATAATGTGGCACGAAGATATATATATATATATATATGCACGCGCTTTAGCTTTTATTAACAAAATAGTTTGACGCAATAAAAAAGGGGAGCGACATCAGTTGAACTGACATCGCTCCCTATTGAATATCGATTTATCCCGGATTATTTGGCGAGATAGTTTTTAACGAGCGCGAGCACAGCGGGAGCTGTGAATCCGAATTTTTCATCAAGCACTTTGTAGGGCGCCGAAGCTCCAAAGTGGTCGAGACCAAACACTTCGCCGTCTCTGCCTACTACGCCCTGAAGGGTTGAGGGCAATCCGGCTGTGAGACCGAACACTTTGCCCGAAGCGGGGATAACGCTGTCGCGATAAGCTTTGGGCTGGCATTCAAACAAGCCGATAGAGGGGATTGAAACCACGCGAGCCGAGATGCCTTCCTTGGCGAGAGCGTCGGCTACTTCAACGAGGAGCGACACTTCCGAGCCGTTGGCAACGAGGGTTACGGCGGGGTTCTCGGCAGCTACCACAACATAGCCTCCCTTTTCAGCGCCTAGGGCTTCATTGTAGCGGTCGCCCGATGCGGCGGGAAGGTCGGGGATGTTCTGGCGGCTGAGGATGAGCGCGGTGGGAGTCTTGGTGTTTTCCATCGCCATCTTCCAGCAAACTGAAGTTTCGGCAGCGTCGCCGGGACGGAGCACAAGCACGCTGGGTTCGCCCTTGAAGTTCTTGAGCTGCTCCATGAGTCTTATCTGCGCTTCCTGTTCAACGGGTTCGTGGGTAGGACCGTCTTCGCCTACACGGAATGCGTCATGAGTCCAGATGTATTTCACGGGGATCTCCATGAGCGCCGCCATGCGCACGGCGGGTTTCATGTAGTCAGAGAACACGAAGAATGTTCCGCAAGCGCCGATCACGCCTCCGTGGAGCACGAGTCCGTTCATGAGCGCGCCCATGGTGAGCTCCGACACTCCGCAGTGGAGGAACGCTCCCGAGAAATCTCCGTTGGTGAACGGGGTGGTGTTCTTGAGGAATGCGTCGGTCTTGTCGGAATTGGCAAGGTCGGCTGATGCGACGATCATGTTGCCAACCTCTTTGGCGAGGGTGTCGAGAACGTCGGCTGATGCCTGACGGGTTGCCACGCCCGGCTTGTGGGCAATGTTCTTCCAGTCCCTCTTACTTTCATTGTTGTTGTTGA
>WFMA01000138.1 GCA_009177195.1 Bacteroidales bacterium
GTGCCGCCATGTTGTTGCGAAGTTCTTCGACCACCTTGTTTTTGCGTTTCCATGCTTCGGGATATTCTTCCCGATTCCCTGAAGCGCGCTCGGCTGAGTAGCACAACGCTTTTGTCGGTATGCATCCTCGGTTCAGGCAGGTGCCGCCCGGAAGGTCGCGCTCGATCACTACGGTGTCGAGCCCTTGCGCCACGGCTTTCCCGGCGACTTCCATGCCGCCGGGTCCGTAGCCAATGATTATGATATCGCTTTTACGCATTTTCGATAAGTTCTTGATAGGTGACAATCGGAGTTAGAGCCGCCTTGGTGTCATCGGGATGTCTCACCGGAGTGTTGTGTGGGGCTGTTTTCACCATTTCGGGATTCTCTTTAGCCTCNATGGCNATGTCGCGCATGACTTCGATGAACTTGTCGATTGTTTCNTTGCTCTCTGTTTCTGTCGGCTCNATCATCAACGATTCGTGGAACAGCAGCGGGAAATANATNGTCGGCGCGTGGAACCCNTAGTCAAGCAGCCGCTTGGCGACATTGAGGGTGGTCACGCCGGTGCTCTTGTCGGCGAGTCCGTCAAATACGAATTCATGCTTGCACACGGTGTCGATGGGGAGCAGGTATAAATCGCGCAGACGCTCTTTAATATAGTTGGCGTTGAGCGTTGACAGTTTTCCTGCGAGAGCAAGCCCTGTGTAGCCAAGCGACAGAATGTAGGAGAGGGCTCTCAGAATAACTGTGAAATTGCCGACAGTGCCTGAAATTCTTCCCATGGATTCTTCATCGCATGCAAGCAGGTATGTTCCGTAGTTGGTTTTTATCACCCGCGGATTGGGAAGAAGATCTTCCATCCCGGCGCGTACTCCAACCGGTCCCGCTCCGGGTCCGCCTCCGCCGTGGGGAGTTGAGAATGTCTTATGAAGATTTATGTGCATTACGTCAAATCCCATGTCGCCGGGACGTGACACACCCAATAGCGGATTAAGGTTGGCTCCGTCATAATATAGCAGAGCTCCCGCTTCATGAACCAGCTTGGCGATCTCGGGAATATTCTTTTCAAATATGCCGAGAGTGTTGGGGTTGGTCATCATTAGGGCGGCAACCGTTTCATTTAGCAAAGGTTTGAGGTCGTCGACATCGACTGTTCCGTCGGGACGGCTTTTCACTTCGATGATGTTGAAGCCGGCGACAGCCGCGCTTGCGGGATTGGTTCCGTGGGCTGAGTCGGGCACTATCACGTTCACGCGCCCGGTGTCGCCGCGCTTTAGGTGATAAGCCTTAATGATCATCAGTCCGGTCAGCTCGCCGTGGGCGCCTGCATAGGGGTTGAGGGTGAACTCCGCCATTCCGCCAATCTCCGACAGATAGGACTGCAGGGTGTGATAGGCTTCGAGAGCGCCTTGCACTGTTTCGTAGGGCTGGAAGGGATGCAGTGGCGCTACCGAGCGGTCGGCTGCAATCTCTTCGTTGATTTTCGGATTGTATTTCATCGTGCATGAGCCCAGCGGATAGAATCCGGTGTCTACGCCAAAGTTGTTGGCGCTCATGTTGGTGTAATGACGCGTTACTGTCAGCTCGTCGGCTTCAGGCAGCAACGGGGCTGATGAGCGCAGCAATCCGGCAGGAATCTCTACGTTCACATTCTCGCATTCCGATTTCGGGAGTTTGTAGCCTCGACGTCCTTTCTTGGAATGTTCAAAAATAAGTTTTCCGTAATATTCTCGGTTCATGGTGACGCTCTTTTAAAGTTTAGTGACAATTTCTACCAGCCGGTCCATCTCTTTCTTGGTCCTCATTTCAGTGACGGCGATCACGATGGTGTGTTCGTCGACTATCACGCCCGGGAGAATCCCCTCGGCAATGCAATAGCCCATGAAAGCTGATGTGTTGAAATCGGTGGCGAGGGTGAACTCGTTGAGGAATGGCTGATCGGGGTATTTAAGCCGAGCCTTTCCTGTGGCGGCGAGCTGCTGCGCGAGATAATGGGCGCCTTTGCACGACACGTCGTTGATCTCCTTGAGACCCTGCGGTCCCATCAATGACAGGTAGACCGAAACAAACAGCGACATGAGCCCCTGATTGGAGCAAATGTTGCTCGTCGCTTTCTCGCGGCGTATGTGCTGCTCGCGTGCCTGAAGGGTGAGCACGAAAGAGCGTTGTCCCGCTTCGTCGACGGTAGCACCCACGATTCTGCCGGGAAGTTTCCTCATGAGCGCCTTTTTGCAGCACAGGAATCCAAGATAAGGACCACCGAAATTCAGTGGCATTCCGAGTGATTGCGCGTCNCCGGCTGCGATGTCGGCGCCCCACTCTCCGGGAGTCTTGATCACGCCAAGGGGCGATGCGGCACAATTCATGGCGAGCAGCGACTTGTTGGCGTGTACCACGTCGGCTACGCCGGTGAAATCTTCGAGGATGCCATACTTGTTTGGCGTGGCGACGATGACCCCGGCGACATTGCTGTCGAGCATGGATTTGAGGTCGTCAATCGAGGTTACGCCGTCGCTTTCGGGGATCAGGTCGAGCGTGATCCCATGATACTTGGCGTAGGTTTCAACTACATCGAGCACTTGAGGCAAGAGGGTTGATGAAACAAGCACTCGGTTGCGCTTGCGCGCAGCAGCTACGGTCATCATCATCGCCTCGGCGGTTGCTGTCGCTCCGTCATACATGGATGCGTTTGAAACATCGAGTCCGGTCAACGATGTCATCATGCTCTGATACTCGAATATGTATTGTAGCGTGCCTTGTGAGATTTCAGGTTGATAAGGGGTATAAGCTGTCAGAAATTCCGATCGAGAAAGTATTGACGGAATAACAGCCGGAGTATAGTGGTCGTAGTATCCGAAGCCGGCGAAACAGGTGAGCGGGTAATTCTCCTTTGCGAGGTTGTTGAAAAAGTCGCGCACCTCTTTTTCGCTCATTTCTTCAGGAAGATCATAATCCCTGTCGAGGAGCAATTGCTTAGGAACATCGGCNTATAGAGCTTCAAGATTGTCTACGCCGCACGTTGCAAGCATTTCCTCTATATCCTCGGATGTGTGAGGAAAATAGCGGTGTGTCATGGCATTTAACCGGTTATTAGTGGCACAATTCTTTGTAAGCTGCTTCGTCGAGCAACGCTTCGAGTTCGGAGGGGTCCGATAGTTTCACTTTGATGATCCAGGTGCCCATCGCGTCCTTNTTGATGGCNCCGGGATTGTCGGCAAGCGATTCGTTGACTTCGATAACCTCTCCCGATACGGGCGAAATGAGGTCGCTGGCTGCTTTTACGCTCTCAATCGCNCCGAAGTCCTCGCCGGCAACCACTTCGTCGCCCTCTTCGGGCATATCGACATAAACCACGTTGCCGAGCTCTTTCTGAGCGTAGTCGGTGATTCCGATAAAACCTGTGTCGCCGTCGACAATGATATACTCATGGGAGGGTGAATAATAAGTCTTGCTCATAATTTTATTGAATTTATTTTTTATAGTTTTTGTTATAGAATTTCTTTTTTACGACAACTGCCGGAAAAGTCTTTTTGCGGATACGCACTTTCAGCGGGGTGCCGAGCGCGCAGTAGGCAGCGTCGACCATTGCGAGAGCGATACTCTTGTCGACTGAGATGGCGTGGTAGCCGGTTGTCACGTGTCCCACCACCTCGTCGTTTTCATTAAGCACTTCATAGCCGTGGCGTGGAATAGCCTTGTCAAGCAATTCGATTCCCACTATTTTTCGCGACACGCCTTTCTCGTTGAGGGCTAAAGTTGCTTCTCTGCCGATGAATTCAGGCTTGTCGAGTTTGACGAATATTTTCAGCCCCGCCTCAAGCGGTGAAACGTCGTCGCCGAGTTCATTGCCATAAAGCGGAAGCGCCACTTCAAAGCGTAAAGTGTCGCGGCAGCCGAGTCCGCACGGCTCCACCTTGCCCGATTCTATCAATTTGTCCCACAGTTTCACGATGAGCNNATGGGAGGCGTAGACTTCAAAACCGTCCTCTCCGGTATATCCTGTGCGGCTGACGATTATCTCTTCTCCGTCGANAGCGAGTTTCTTGAAATGATAGAAATTCAGGTCTGCGCAGTTGATACCNAGAACNGTTTCCATCACTTTTTCGGCGTCGGGACCCTGGATTGCGAGTTCGCCGAGGCTGTCGCTAAGGTTTTTGACTTCGACATCAAAATTTTTTGCGTGCTCCTCGATCCAGGCTACATCCTTGTCAATATTGGATGCGTTGATTACCAGAAAATAGTCCTTAGCGCTGTTCTTATATACCAGCAGGTCATCCACCACACCGCCAGCTTCGTTGAGCATCATGCCGTAGAAGCATTGCCCCGGCTCGCCCGGAGTGACATCGTTGGTGAATATGTGGTTCACGAATTTTTCAGCGTCGGGTCCTGTTACCGACACTTCTCCCATGTGGGACACGTCAAACACTCCGCAGCTGTTTCTCACTGCGTTGTGTTCCTCTACGATGCCTTTGTACTGGATGGGCATGATGAATCCGCCAAACGGACTCATGAGCGCTCCGAGTGCTACATGGCGATCATACAGACAGGTCTTTTTGTTGTCATCCATGATTATTATAAATTAGGTTAATCAAATCTTCCTTTTTAAGTCCCGAAATTACGTTTTCGGTTTCTATTGGGTCGAGGGTGGCGGTTATCCCGTCCAGTGAGTATTCAGCTCCTTTTAGATGGTCGAGCAGTTGGGAATCGAGGTCGCCGGTTTGAAAAAAGTCGCCGGTGATATTTATCGATTCGATGCGTCCCTTTTTCACTTCCAGTTCTACGTGGAATTCTCCCACTCCCTCTATTCGGCGGTCTATTCGGCGGTTAAATCGCGGATTTTTGCCATAAATCCATTCATTGCTGTAATAGTCCTTGCTTAGTTCCTCGATTGCCTCGACATCTTTTTGCGAAAGAAACTCGCAGCCGTCACACATGTATTTCCTGACATGCTCCATGAACTCGGCGATGCTGAGTGTCGAATGCTCGAGAATGGTGGTGATGTGGCTGCGCACCGATTCCACTCCTTTGGATTCGAGCTTGGCTTTGGAGGGCGACAAGGCACGAACCATCGCCTCGATATCGGTTGAATACAGCATGGTTCCGTGAACTATGCTGCGACCCGGAATGTGGTAGAATGCGTTGCCCGACACTTTCCTGTCGCCGATAAAGATATCGTTGCGTCCGGTCGCTTTCGCATCGATGCCTATAGCCTTCAGCATGGATGCGATTTTGTCGGTGTATTCCGTGAACACGGTTTTCACCGAGTCTTCTGAAACGATGTAGGAGAACATGATGTTGTCGAAGTCGGCGTAAACGCATCCTCCACCGCTTTTGCGGCGATACACCTGTATGCCCTGCTCGCGGCAATAGGCGAGATTGACCTCGCTTTCCATAACTTGATTTCTTCCGAAGATGACCGTGGGGGCGACTTGCCACATGAAAAAGCAGTCACATGAAAATTTCTTTGCGACATACTCTTCCATAGCAAGATAGAATGGAAGCTTTCTTAGCCGGGAGTCAGGAAGAACGATATATTTCATGGTGACCGTCGAGGTTTATGCGGTGCTTATTCTCGCTTGCTGCCCAATTCTACGATCGCCCCGGTGGCGGGGTTGAAGATGACGTAGGATGGGTCTTTCTTGTCGCTGAACATTTTGGGGTCAAGTCCGTAGACAACGCCATATTGTGATGCGTCAAACGTCTTGTCCTGGAAAGTTCTGCCGCGATAGTCTATTTTTATCGAAGCTGTGCCGGGGATGCAGTAGGCTACACCCTCCTTAGGCATGGTTTTGGGCTCGCCTTTGTCATTCACGGGCAGTTTGCCGCGCTGCTTGATGTCGATGGAAAGATAGATGGGGTCGCCCGAAAGGTCGTCGGCATCCACGATTCCGTCGATAGCGGAAATGCGGGCGAGCACGTGGCGGGTCACTTCGTCGCCCGGAGTATAGGTGAATGTCTTGACGAAGGTTGAGCGCTGCTCGGTGCCTGAAAACATTGCGNTGAGGGCGCTTTCCTGCGCGGCAAGCTCATCCATCACGATTTGCATCGCTTTGCCGTCGGGCGGCATTTGGTCGGCTTGTCCCGTGATGAGGTCATTGCGGCTTTGACGCAGTTCATATATTTTTGCGGCGGCAAGCTCGGCTCGTTTTGCGGTCGACACGCTGCGCAGCATCTCTTCGCTTATCACTTGGCGGGCGGCTTTGGTTTCAAGAGGAGTAGGTTCCGCTGCGACCGGTTTCGGCAGCTCGGGAGCTTTGGGGAGCTCAACATCTTCAGTGTTGATTGCGATGGGAAGGTCGTTTTCGTCCATCAGCAGGAACGGTGTTGAACCTGAGCGGAATGTCATGAGGTATTGCTCTTTGGGGTTGATTACCCCGCGCGGCGTGATGGTGACGCTCTTAAGCGAGCATGATACTGAATTTTCCGACACCGGATTTGTTTCATTCAGATACTTGCGGGCGTATTCATAGAATTGTCCCGGGCGTTTCTCAACCTTTTCAACCTCGACAGTGATGTCGAGCACGGTTGTGGGCAACGAGTAGATGAGCCCGTAGTCATTGGCTTTTGTGGCGCTCAGTTTCTTGGTCGCCTGGGCTTGAGCCGCTGTCGTCGCTGCGAGGATGCAGGCTAATGATATGATAGTCGATTTCATAATCAGTTTTGTTTACGGTTAGAGAAAAGGGCTATTTCATGATTTCTTTAATCGCTGTGCCGGTGAGATTGGCTATGTCCGATGCGAGAACTCCATACTCGCCGTGCTTCTCGGAGGCAAGCTGACCTGCGTAACCGTGGATNTAGGCTCCGGTNACGGCGGCTATGTCGGATGGATAGCCTTGCGCTACGAGCGAGGTGATGATTCCCGTGAGCACGTCGCCGCTTCCGGGGGTGGCAAGCGCCGGNGTGCCGCTCGTGCTGAACAGCAATCTTCCGTCGGGACGCACCACGGTGGTGTAGTGCCCTTTCAGAAGGATAACTATGTTGTAATATTCCGCCTTTTCCATGGCGGTTTTGATTCTTGCTTCCTGAGAGGTGTGTTCTCCGAACAGGCGGTCGAACTCGCTNGCNTGGGGAGTGAGCACCGTCATTGGAGGAAGTGAATTGAGGATAGTGGGGCGCATTGAAATGCAATTGAGCCCGTCGGCATCGATTACGAGCGGCTTTTTTGCCGTGTGGATAAATGTCTCCAGCGCTCTGATGGTCAAGTCGTGGGTTCCGAGTCCGGGACCGATCGCCACCACGTCATAGTCGTGCTTGAGCGTTATTTCGGTCACTCCTCCATCGTTGTGGTCCACCTGGAGCATCGCTTCGGGCACTGCCGTTTGAAGCGGGGTGAATCCGCACCTCGGCACGTGGAGGGTGAGCCGTCCTATTCCTGAACGCAAGGCTCCTTTTGCCGATAGTTGGGCGGCGCCGAGCATTCCGTAGCTTCCGGCAACGATGAGCGCCGAGCCGTAGTCGTTTTTAGATGAGAATTCGGAGCGTCGTTGCAATATGCGCTTGGCGTCGTGCTTTTCAAGCAGAAAATATTGCGACTGGGTGTTTTTGATTTCCTGGGCGCTGAGCTCGATATCGAGCACTTTCCACTCTCCGAGGTATTCGGCGTTGTCGCTTATGAAAAATGCGAGCCGCGGAAACTGCATGGCGAGTGTGAGGTCGGCATGGATGATATTGCGGCTCAGATTCTCGGAATTCCATTCGGCAAACATTCCCGAGGGCACATCGATCGCTATGATGGTTGCCTGGGAATTGTTTATGTAGTCGACAAGCGCTCGGAACCCTCCTGAGAGCGGTTCGCGCAATCCCGATCCGAAAAGACCGTCGATGACGAGCGAGTCGGGGGCTATGAAAGGCGGATTGAAGTCGCCGGTTATTTCCGTGAATTTCACGTCGCCGAGTTCCAGCAGGCGGCGCTTGCTGTTGGCGCATCCTTCGCTCAGTTTGCCAAACACGTTGAACAGCAGCACTTCCACCTGATAGCCTTGTTCGATCAGCATCCGAGCTGCCGACAGGGCGTCGGCTCCGTTATTGCCCTGCCCCGCAAAGACCCATATTGGCTTGTTGGGACGCCAGCGTGACATTATTTCACATGTTATAGCCGTGGCGGCACGTTCTATGAGGTCGTTGGTCGTGACCCCTTCGTGCTCCACCGTGTATTCTTCGATTCCTCTTATTTGTTGGTTAGTAAATATTTTCATTGTCGATAAAATTGCCCAAAGACAAAACCTTACGCAAATTTACAAAAATATATGGCGTGTGAAGAATATTTTCACTAATTTTGCACAAACTTAAAGGACAATGGGAAAAGTCACATACAAAGGCTTGACATTCGAGCCCTATATCACCAATGCCACGATTCTCGAACGTGTAAAAGAAATCGCATCGCAGATTAATCGGGATTATAGCGGAAAATGTCCGCTCATTCTGTGCGTTCTGACCGGTGCGTTCCCGTTTGCCGCCGATCTTTTTCAAGAACTTGAAATTGATGCCGAGATTTCGTTCATAAGGCTGAAAAGCTACGAAGGCACCTCCACCACCGGTAAGGTGAAAGAGGTGATGGGGTTGACCGAAAACCTTGACGGGCGCCATGTGATTGTGGTGGAGGATATTATCGATACGGGCAAGACGATTAAGAAGCTTGTGGAGGATCTCGCGCAGAAAGGCGCGGCTTCGATTAAAGTGGCTTCACTGTTGTTCAAGCCGGAATCGGTCCAGTATGACATAAAGCCCGATTATGTTGGTTTTGAGATTCCCTCGAAATTCATCATCGGCTACGGGCTTGACCTTGACGGTCTTGCCAGAAATCTGAAAGATATCTATTCTATTTGCGAAAAATAATCTATAAAAACTTTTTTGGACAGACATGTTTAATATCGTTATTTTCGGCGCTCCCGGGAGTGGAAAAGGCACTCAGAGCGAGCGGCTGATAAATGAATACGGGCTTTATCACATTTCCACCGGCGAGGTGCTCCGTGATCACATTGCCCGAGGCACCGAGCTTGGAAAAATAGCTGATTCGTTTATCTCTCAGGGTCAGCTTATTCCCGACGACTTGATGGTGAATATTCTGGAGCATGAGCTCGACAGCAATCCCGAAACTGAGAAGGGGGTTATTTTTGACGGCTTCCCCCGCACCATCCCTCAGGCTAAGTCGTTGGCTAAGATGCTTGAAGGTCGCAATTCAAAGCTTCACGCGGTGGTGGGGCTTGAGGTTGACGACAACGAGTTGATGGATCGCCTCGTCAAGCGCGGTAAAGATTCGGGAAGAAGCGATGACAATCCCGAAACAATCACTCGCCGTCTTGAAGTCTACCATAACCAGACCTCTCCTTTGCGCGACTTCTACAAGCAGGAGGGCACTTATCATGCCATTCCCGGAACTGGAAATGTGGATGATATTTTCGGCACCATCAAGAGCTCTCTTGACAAGGTGATTGAACTTGAATCGGCAGCGACAAGCGCTGTCTGAAAAAGAAAAATGGAAGATTCTTTCAATCAAGCTATATCACAAGTCTACCGTTACCTCTCTGAAAAGGAGGTGACGGAGGCGGTGATGCTTGGCGAGGAGCTTCTTTCTGATGTTTTGGACGAGTGGCGCGCAGGGCATGGCGATGAAGTCGCTTGCCGCTATGTTGCCGCTACTTGCGCCTATGCTTCCGCTCTTCTCCCCATGCAGCGGCAGCAGGAGGCTTATGCCGCATGTATGACCGCTCTCGCCTATACGGCTCGCAACGATGTTGAACCTGGCGGATTGCTGGCGCTTACGCTGATATCGTGGCAGATAATCGAACACACTCTTGCCAACACGGCTCCGTCGTCTGACGGCGCGGCGCGTGAATATATCGCGCAACTCACGGCGGCGATAGGGTCGTTGATGTATAAATTTTATTATGAAACGGGGTGTAGCGACCCTGATAACCCGGCGCTGGGCGATGCTTATGCCTCTTTGTCGGTGATTATGCGCCTTGTCGACGTGAATCGCGAAGTAGCCGACCGTGTTCCGGTGATATCGACAATACTTCGCGTTTCAGAAATCTTGGGCTTGGTTCAATAGCTCTCTTGAGCCCGTTTTATTTCAGCAGGTCCAGCAATTGCTGAGCTGCATTCTTCGTGTCTACTTTTGAAATTATATGGGTGATGCGGTGGTCGGCGTCGGTCACGAATGTTGTTCTCACTGTGCCCATATATTCTCTTCCTGCCATCTTCTTCTTTTGCCACACTCCGAATGCCTGGTTCACTTCGGTGGTGGGGTCGCTCAGGAGCAGGAACGGCAAAGAGTATTTTGCAGCAAATTTTTCATGACTTGCCGTTGAGTCCTTGCTTATTCCGATCACTTTGTATCCGAGATCCTGCAACTCTGCGTTGTAGTCGCGTATTGAGCACGCTTCGGCTGTGCATCCCGGAGTGTTGTCCTTCGGGTAGAAATAGATAATCAGCGGTTGACCGTTGAAATCGGAACTTTTCACTTCTTTGCCTGCAGCGTCGAGCCCCAGGACTTCCGGAATTTTGTCTCCTATTTCCATAATCTCATATAGTATTTGAATGATTGTTGTCAGTAGTGATAACAATTGCGTGGCGTTATTGTTGGGAGGGGTTAGGGGCGCGGAGCTCCCAAAATGCAACTGCGGCAGCGGCAGCCACGTTAAGCGAGTCCACTTTGTGGGACATAGGGATGCGTGCCACGTAGTCCGATTCCTCGATTGCCTTTCTCGGCAGCCCGTCACCTTCGGTTCCCATGATGATGGCGAGTTTTGGCTCGCTCTTCAGTTTCGGATCGTCGATTGAAACTGAATCGTCGGTCAATGCCATCGCTGCTGTTTTAAATCCGAGCGCTTTCATGGTTTCGGCGGTGTTGTCGACCCACGTCCATGGCACCAAAAACACGCTGCCCATCGACACCCTGATCGAACGCCGGTTCAGCGGGTCGCATGAATCGGGGGTGAGCAACACGGCGTCGATTCCTAATGCGGCAGCTGAGCGGAAGATGGCGCCTATGTTTGTCGTGTCGGTCACGGCGTTTATTATCACTACCCGTGAGGCGCCCGCGCATATTTCCTCGGGCTGAGTCTCGGCGGGGCGCTTCATCGCGCAAAGCACTCCGCGGGTGAGGGTGTAGCCGGTGAGCGATGCGAGGGTTTCGCGCGAACCTGTGTAGACGGGCGTGTCGCCGATTCGGGCGATTATGTCGGCGGCATCGCCGGCAATGTGTTTTGCCTCGCATAGCAAAGCGACAGGGGAGTAGCCCGCATCGAGAGCCACCTTGATTACTTTCGGACTTTCTGCGATGAACACGCCCTCGCTTCGGTTCCGTTTGTCGCCAAGCTCTTTGTCGGTCATGGACGAGAACATTCTCACTCTTTCGTCGGCTATGGATGATATTTCGATGAGATTCATGGGTGGGCTCGGGGGGATTGTCGGGCGGTTAAACAAAAAGCCGGGCATCGCTGCTCGGCTTTGGTGACTCCTACAGGATTCAAACCTGTAACCTTCTGATCCGTAGTCAGATGCTCTATTCAGTTGAGCTAAGGAGCCGATAAAAAC
>WFMA01000067.1 GCA_009177195.1 Bacteroidales bacterium
CGTTTCTCTCGCTCTTAAGCGTAAGCGTGAACAAGGATTGAAGACGGTAAGCTACGATCAGAACATCTTTAGCCTCGGTGGGGGAGTGAAAGGCTCTAAAGNAGCTAAATCCGCTNATTGACAGTCNCTTTAGTTAGGTACAGTAAGTCCGATAAGTCTCTTTTAGGCTTGTCGGACTTATTTTATGCCAAACTATCAACTATTAACAATAGTTAAATAACTATGAATTGTAGTTTAAACTATAAAATATAGTTATATTTGTCATGTGATAAAATTTGAGTGAAATTTCAAGCGAACGAAAATGAAAGAATTGACAGCGAAAGAAGAAGAGATAATGAATTATTTTTGGCAGCACGGAAAACTGTTTGTTAAAGATATTCTTGAGTTTTACGACGAGCCTAAGCCTCACTTCAACACGATCTCCACTATCGTGCGCGGACTGGAGGAAAAGGGCTGTCTCGGTCATGAAGCGTTCGGAAAAACTTATCGCTACCACGCCATTGTCAGTGCTTCTGAAATGGGACTGAAGTCGATGAAATCGATTGTGTCAAGATTTTTTAAAAACTCCTATCTTGGCGTGGTTTCTTCGTTCGTGAAAGATGAAGACATATCGATTGATGAGCTGAAGCGGCTCATTGATGAAGTTGAAAACAATATAAAACAAGATTGATCATGGGAGCGTTGCTGGTTTACTCGATCATGGTGAGCGTAATGCTCATTCCGCTCTATTTCATAGTCAGGTTGGGATTGGGCGGATGCACGTTTCATTCCTTCACCCGTAAAGCCATCCTTTCGTGCTATCTGATAGCCCTTCTTTTCCCGTTCGTTTTCGATATCGACCTGTCGGCATTCCGTCGCACTACGGTTGAGGCAGCTCAGGTCATGCCTGTTTTCGATGAAATAATTCCCGGCTATGTTATCGGCGCTGTCTCTGAAACGCCCTGGTGGATGAAAGCCGCAATTGCCGTCTATGCTGCGGGAGTGCTCTTTTTNATAATAAGAGAACTTATTATTGTTGTCAGGATGTATCGCCTCTTCTCCGGATGTGAAGAGGTGGTTGATGCCGGTTTGCGTTGGAAGCTGTTAGTGCATGACAGCGACTCTGTCGCTCCATTCAGTTGGGGNAATCGCATCGTCATTTCGCGTAAAGATTACAATGAGGGCGCCGAGGCGATAATAGCCCATGAGTCGGCTCATCTTGAACGCTACCATTCCATCGACCTNATCCTTGCNGAGTGTGTCGACATTCTCGCATGGTTCAACCCNGTTTCATGGCTCATGCGCGATGAACTTGCNGCNGTTCATGAATATGAAACCGATGAAGCTGTGCTTCGTCAAGGCTTTAATGCCCGCGAATATCAACTATTGCTAATAAAAAAGGCGGTTGGCTCCAGATTCCCGTCCATTGCCAACAGCCTTGATCATTCTAACTTATCTAAACGTATTAAAATGATGTTACGAAAAAGAACACCTTCGGGTCGCCGCTGGATAGCCGCGGCAGCCCTGCCGGCAATCGCAATGAGCGCCGTGCTGTTGTCAACCAAAAGTGTGGCTTCGGCTCTTGATGAGATTGCTGAGGTCAAAGTTACTGATTTTTCGATTGACCGCCAAGCGAATCAAGAAATTGCTTTGGAAAAATCGATTGTTGAACATGAACCGCAGGAGGGTACATACCTTCGCCTGGAGGATGCAAGCATTGAGATCGACAGCAATACGTCTCAGCCTGTCATTTCCTCCGGACCCGCCCATCTCGTGGCTGCCGATCCGGTAAAAGCCGAGCCTGTTGCGACTCCCGCTTCTGATGATAAGGTTTATTCCTCCGCCGAGCAGATGCCTCAGTATCCCGGTGGCATGGAAGCAATGGTTCATTTCATCAAGAACAATTTGAAATATCCCCAAGAGGCTCTGCGTGATTCTATACAAGGGCGCGTTATTGTGGGATTCGTTGTTAGAAAAGATGGCTCCATCACCGACACGGAGATTATCCGCGGCAAGCATCCGCTGCTTGATGCCGAAGCTGAAAGAGTGGTGAAATCCATGCCCAAAATGATTCCCGGAACAGTCAATGGCAAGCCCGTCAATGTGCATTACGTGTTGCCCATCGCTTTTTCGCTCACAGGCAAGCCGCAGCCTAAANNATATTCNGNCNAGGAGCTTAAGGACAAGGTTTTCACTGCCGTCGAGGAGATGCCCCGTTATCCCGGCGGTGAAGNGGCTNTNATGGAAACAGTGATGAAAGGTNTGAAATATCCCTCAACCGATGCCNANGGACGTGTCATCGTTAGGTTTGTTGTCACTTCCGCAGGCACCGTCGGCGAAGTCAATGTAGTGAAAAGTTTATCACCCGAATTGGATCAAGCCGCAATTGATGCCGTTAAGCCCCTTCGGTTTGAGCCCGGGAAGATGAACGGCAAGCCCGTCAACGTCCTTTACACGTTGCCGATAACTTTCAAACAAGTTGTTGCGGAATAATCAGCGCTGAATTGGCGGCAGTCCGGGGAGGGGGTGCCGCCAATATTTTTTATAGCGGCGTTTACTTGTCCCAGAAAGCGCGGGTAAACAGTATCAGCACGGTAAACAGTTCAAGCCTCCCTATGAGCATGAGCATCGCCAGCACCCACTTGCATATATCCGGTATCACAGGCAACCCTCCAGTATTGCCGGTGTCCGACACCAGCCCTGTGTTTGAAACGCAAGAGAAGGAATTGAAAAACGCATCTACAAGAGTCATTCCGCAAGCCGACAGAACGATGCCGCCGGCAGTAATAACCATCACGTAGATACATAGAAATGCGATGACCTTTTCAACGATATCGGGGGAAACGATCGTTCCGTTAATTCTCACTGAGCGTATTGAGTTGGGATGCAGCGAGCGGTAAAGTTCATTATTTGTGTTTTTCAACAGAAACAGCAGGCGGTCTATTTTCGCCCCGCCGCTCGTTGAGCCTGCGCATGCGCCGAAAAACATCAGCACGAGCAGAATCGCTATCACGAACGACCCGAGCGATTCAAAATCTTCAACCGTGAGCCCTGTCGACGTGATGGTGGTGACAATCTGGAACAGCGGATCGATTATGAACTTCGATAAACTGAAAGCAGCCCCCGTTGAGCAAATCACTAAAATGATCGCTATGTAGGCGATGGCGATTATTTTTATATACGTCATGAAAGTGTCGTTGCGACGCAAGCTTTTCCAGTCGCCATGGGATGCTCGGAAAATGAGCGCGAAGTTCACTCCGCCAAGAAACATAAACACGGTCAGTACAATCTTCACATAGTCGCTTTCCCATGCGCCGATACTTGCAGTGCGTGTTGAAAATCCGCCAGTCGACATGGTCGAGAATGCGTGGCAAACGCTGTCGAAAAGGTCCATCGGTCCGATCCACAGCAAGCCGCACACCATTGCCGTCAGCACGAAATAAATCATCCAAAGGCTCTTTGCCGTCTGGCTTATGCGGGGACGAAGTTTCTCATGGGTTATGCCCGTAACTTCGGCGTTGAACATCTGCATCCCGCCCGAATGATTCAGCATCGGCAGTACCGCCAATGTGAAAAGAATTATTCCCATGCCGCCAAGCCACTGGGTGAGACATCGCCAAATGTTTATGCCATGCGACAATGAGTCGATATCCGTATAGATGCTCGACCCGGTGGTGGTGAATCCCGACATTGTTTCAAAAAATGCGTCGGTAAATCTTAGCGGAGTGTCGCAGAGCATGAACGGAATCATCCCGAAAAAGGAGAACACCACCCACACCAGCGCTGTCAGCAGAAATCCTTCGCGTTTCGCCATGCTTGAATGCGAGGGGCGTATAAAGAATGTCATCGACAGTCCCGCTCCGAGAGTCACGGCAAGCGCTATCAGGAATGCCCAGAAGTCATGCTCCTCATAGATGGCGCATGTGAGCAGCGGCACTGTCATGAACATCGATTCAATGATCAGAAGCCATCCCAGGACCTTCAGGAGCATTGGGAAATTGACGCGTTGTGTATTGGAAAATAGCGACATGGTTAATTGAAAAGTTTTTCAACCTTATGGATCGACCCCGACAGGCAGAAAACCACCACATGATCGCCGGGCTGCACTTCAGTGTTACCGCCTACGAGCATCCCTTTCCCGTCGCGTATAAGAGCGGCGATTGTCATTCCTCGCGGCAATGAAAGGTTTCTCACTGCCGAGCGTGTTATTTTGCTTCCAGNNTTTGCCTCGATNTCAGCAACTTCGGCANCGGCNNGAGCAAGACATTTTGATGTGTTGGNGTCAGTGTCAAGCAGCAGTTGGAAAATTTTGCTTGACGCAAGCAGTTTTTTATTGATTATGGTTCCGATGTTGAGCCCCTCGGCTTCCGAAATAAACTGCACGTCCTCGACTTCGGCGATACTTTTCGCTACTCCGAATTCCTTGGCTGTCAGGCATGCGAGAATATTTGTCTCGCTACTGCTGCTTAAAGCGATGAATGCGTCGGTATCGTTGATGCCCTCTTCGCGCAGCACGTCGACATCGCGCGCGTCCCCGTGGATTATATCGCAGTAGGGACATCTCTCGGGCAGCAGGCGGCAAGCGTCCATGTCGCTGTCTATGATTTTGATATCATATTCACTGCCGGCGAGCGCCACTAAGCGCACGGCGATGCGGCTTCCGCCCATGATGATGATTTTCTTGATTTTGCGTGTCTTTTTCCCACAAAGTTCAATTAGTTCGTCAACATGGTCTTTGCGTGTGGCAAAATAAAGTATGTCGCTCTCTTTTATCACGTCGTCGCCTCGCGGAATGATCGTTTCGTGCCTTCTCTTGATTGCGGCAACATGGAAATTATGCTTGATTTGGGCAAATTCTTTAAGCTGCATTCCTATGATTTGCGCGTTGTCTCTCACTTTCACGCCGAGAATCACAATCTCCCCGTCATGCAGCTCNAACCATTNTCTCNCCCATGTGCGGTGCAGTGCCGTGNATATTTCTTGTGCGGCNAGCAGTTCCGGATAAATCAGTGAGTCAACCCCCATGCGGGTGAAATATTCCTGATGCTCTTCCGACATGAATTCATAGTTGTCGATGCGCGCCACCGTGCGTTGCGCCCCTATATTGCGCGCTATTGAGCAGGCGAGTATATTCTTAGTCTCTTCGGGAGTGACCGCAATAAAAAGATCGCACTTTTCAACACCGGCGCGGCGCAAATCCTTGAATGAGATAGGATTTCCTTTCTGGGTCATCAGATTATAGTTGGCGTCGAGATTCGCAAGCCGAGAGTTATCGGGGTCAAGAACCACGATATCCTGCTCTTCTCGTGAT
Organism: Bacteroidales bacterium; assembly: GCA_009177195.1. Lineage (GTDB taxonomy): Bacteria > Bacteroidota > Bacteroidia > Bacteroidales > Muribaculaceae > Muribaculum. The sequence continues at coordinate 5,291 of WFMA01000067.1, forward strand.
AGGAGCTTAGCCAGGTGTGTCCCGACTTCTCCGGCGCCGGCAATTACTATTCTCATCTTTCCCTGTTTTGAGTCGTTTCTACAATAGTTTGATAGATAGCCTCTTCGTCCATGAAGCATTCGCTCATGAGTTCGGGGACTCTGCCGTGGGCAACGAATTTGTCAGGAACTCCAATGCGTATCACCCGGTTGGTATATCCGTTGTCGTTCAGCCATTCAGTGACTGCTGAGCCGAAACCTCCGTTTTTCGCGCCATCCTCTATGGTGATGATAGGCAGTCCCGTTTCCGCCGCTTCCCTGAGCAGTTCGCTGTCTAGCGGTTTTAGGAAAATCATGTCATACCATGCCGCGCTTATATTTTCGTCAGCGGCGCGGCTCAGGGCTTTCTCAGCCATGTTGCCTATTGTGCCAAGTGAGAGAACTACAATGTCAGTGCCATCCTGCATTTTTCTTCCCTTCCCGAACGGTATTTTCTTCATCGGACTGTGCCAGTCAGGATTATTGCCTTTTCCGCGCGGATATCTGATGGCAAGCGGACCGTGAGGTTCAGCCTGCGATGTGTAGAGCAGATTGCGCAGCGTCTCTTCATCTCTCGGTGCGGCGATAACCATGTTTGGTATCACGCGCAGATAGGCGAGGTCAAAAACTCCGTGATGCGTCACTCCGTCTTCTCCCACGATTCCCGCGCGGTCAATACACAGCGTCACCGGAAGATTCTGTATAGAAACGTCGTTGATGATTTGGTCATATCCTCGCTGAAGGAACGAAGAGTAAATTGCGCAATAGGGGAGGAACCCATCTTTCGCAAGCCCGCCGGCGAAAGTGATTGCGTGTCCTTCGGAAATGCCCACGTCAAACACGCGTTCAGGCATTGCCCCCTGAAGTATGCTTATCGATGTCCCTGATGGCATTGCTGCCGTTATCCCGATGATGCGGTCATTGTTGCGTGCGAGTTCGAGCAGGGTTTCTCCGAAAACATCCTGATACTTGGCGCATCCGTTGCCCGATTCATTTTTCTTTTTTCCTGTTTCCGGGTCAAACTTCCCCGGAGCGTGCCACTGTGCCGGATCGCTCTCTGCCGGGGCGAAGCCCTTCCCTTTTATGGTGCGCAGGTGAAGAAGGCGCGGACCGCTCATATCCTTTATATCGTTCAGCACCCTTACTATTTTTTCGATATCGTGACCGTCAAATGGTCCGAAATATCTGATGTTCAATCCCTCAAAAATGTTCTGGTGCCGTCCGAGCAGCGATTTCAGGCTGTTGTTGAATCTCAGGATGAAACCCCGTTGCCGTTCCGACACGAGATGCAGCTTGCGCAATGTTTTATACAGGTTGAGTCTGAACTTGTTATACCCCTTTGTGGTGTTAAGGTTTGTGAGGTAGGAATTCAACGCGCCCACATTATGATCAATCGACATGTCATTGTCATTGAGGATAATGAGCAGATTATTGGGTGTAGTGCTGGCGTTGTTGAGCCCCTCAAATGCAAGACCTCCGCTTATTGAAGCGTCGCCGATCACGGCAACCACATTGCGTCGCGGAGTCTCGTTGTTCATATTTGAAGCGACCGACATTCCCAATGCAGCCGAGATGGAATTGGATGCGTGTCCGGCTGTAAACGTGTCATATTCGCTCTCCTCAGGATTCGGAAATCCGCTTAAACCGCCATACTTTCTATTGGTGTAAAAGCGGTCACGCCTTCCGGTCAACAGTTTATGCCCGTAAGCCTGATGGCCAACATCCCACACGATGCGGTCGTAGGGCGTGTTGAACACGTAATGAAGCGCCACAGTCAGTTCGACGGCTCCCATGCTCGATGCGAAGTGCCCGGGATTGTTTGACAGTGAGGCTATCAAAAATTTGCGTATCTCGGCGCACACTTCCGGCAGTTGATCGACAGGCAATCTTCTCAGGTCGGAAGGTGAGTCGATTTTGCTTAGGAGAGGATATGGAACGCTATGTAGATTATCTTCGTTTTCCATTGCCGTCACGGATGTATTTTTTATACAGGGGGATGAATACCACGCCTCCGGAAACAACTATGATGAATAGTGTCCATGCTGTCAAGCCCCTGCCTGCGATCATTAGATAGCAGAGAATCAGCCATAGGGCGGTAAGACATACAAGACGAAATATAGTGTACCCTGTCATAAAAGCTGTTTAATATATGCAAAGATACAAATATTATTCAGAAAAGCAAAGCGGCGGGGGGAGGGGAAGCCCTTATTTGGCAGCGTCAGGATACCCCGGTTTGACAGGTATGCGGTTGTCATCCATCGCCGCGCAGTAAGCCAGCCAAGCCGCTATCGCCGAGTTCACCTTCAAATCGTCGATCGACAGGCGTTCGTAGGTATCCATCGTTGTGTGGTAAGCACGGAAATAGTCGAGCGGGTCCTGAATGAACTGATATGCCGGCAATCCCAGGCGCGAGAAGCTCACGTGGTCGGTGCTTCCCACTTTCCGTGGTGACAAAGTGTTGAATCCCAGTGCTACGATCGGTTTTTTCCATGCCTCAAAGAAAGGATACGCCAGGTCGTTCTCCTCCATATACACCCCTTTGAAACGTCCTGAACCGAAGTCCATGTTCAAGTAAAGGGCGAAGTTGTCATAGTCTTTCTGCTTTTTCTTGGCGTCGTCGTCATATAGACGGTTTTTAGCATATCCGCGGGAACCGTAAAGCCCCTGCTCCTCGCCGCCCCACAAAGCAAGTCTTATCGTGCGTCGCGGTTTAATATCAAGAGCTTTCAGTATTCTCATCGCTTCCATCATGGTGATACATCCCGAAGCGTTGTCGGCGCCACCGGTGCCTCCGTGCCATGAATCAAGATGCGCTCCGATCATCACCACCTCATTTTTCAGCTTGGGGTCGGTTCCGGGAATATCCACGATGATATTGTTGATTCGCTGATTGTCGGTGAAAGTGTTGCGGATATCCATTTCCATCTCCACCTCTTCTCCCGCTTTAAGCAAGCGCAGCATCCTGCCGTGGTCCTCGATGGGAAGTACGATTTCAGTGATAGGTTCCGGATCGCCTGCCTTATAGTTCACCCCTCTTGAGCCCGGGATATTGAAAGTGCCGTCGCCTGAAATGATGGCGAGCGGCTGCTCTTTTTTCAGCAAAGAGTCGGTCGCAGCCTTTAGCTTCCCGTCCCCGCCTCTGCCGCCGCGGCCCCACGGAGCGTAAGGGCGCGAGTCCTCGGTCATTTTTTGAAGCTGTTCGTCGGTATAGCGGCGTGCCATCGGCTGGAACGACAGTTCATACTTCTGGCGTTCAGGCATCAGCACGATTTTATCCTTCAGTTTGCCTTCATATTTCTTGATGTCGGCGGTGTCGTTGATTTCGAGAACCACGCACTTTCCTTTTACAAGTCCATTCGTGCTGCCCGACCATGCTTTAGGATTAGCTGCGAAACTGCAATAGTAAGGCGCTGTCATCGCCACATAGTTTCGTTCATTGTCCCATCCGCCCTTAGCGAAGTCCATAGCGAATTCCGTCGTTCCGTTCTTCAATCCCAGCGAATCAAGTTTGGCAAGCACGAGCTTTTCCGCGCGAAGTTTCATTTTCGATGCCGCAAGGCGCGGACCCAGTTCATCAGTCATAAACGAAGCTATATCCTCCACCTGAGAACGGTTAAATGCCTCATCCTTGATGCGATAAGCCACCTCCGCTGATTGTGATGTTTGAGCATACGCTCCCGCTGCCGACACCGCAGCTACGATAAACAATATCGATTTTACAAACAATTTCATTTCGGTCTAATTTAGTCTAATTCCGTATAATTTCGTCCAACTCTATATAATTCTGTCTAACTCCGTCAAGCTCAAACGAACTCCGCCCAACAATTTTTTGCAAAGATACCACATATTCCCCACTAAACCATACCC
>WFMA01000199.1 GCA_009177195.1 Bacteroidales bacterium
TAAAGGGTGCAATGACATCCTTTCAATCACTCAGCCCGAAGTGATACGCCGGATTCATTCAGCCTACCTTGATGCGGGGGCGATGATCGTCGAAACCGATTCGTTCAATGCCAACAAGCTGTCTCTCGCCGACTACGGGCTGACCGATAAGGTCAGTGAGATAAACAGGGCTGCCGCCGCTGTTGCCCGGCAGGCTGTCGATTCCTACATGGAGTCGCATCCGGGCGAAATGAGATGGGTGGCGGGCAGCGTTGGACCGACAAGCAAGTCACTCTCCATGTCGCAAGGCGACGATATCGACTGGGACACTCTTGTGGACGCTTATATGCCGCAGTTTGAAGCTCTGATCGAAGGCGGTGTCGACCTGTTTCTGATTGAGACCGTTTTTGACGCTCTTAATGCCAAGGCGGCTGTTTGGTGCGCTCGCCGAGCTATGGAAAAATATTCAAAGCGCGTTCCGGTGATATTGTCGTTCACGCTCACCNAGTCGGNCAGAACCNTTTCGGGACAGACCCTTGAGGCNGCTATCGCTACGCTTTCCCATGCCGACCCTATTGCCGTGGGGCTCAATTGCGGATTCGGCGCCGATGGGATGATGAAATATGTNGAAGCGCTTCAACGCTATCCTTTTGCAATTGCGGTTTATCCTAANGCGGNACTGCCTAACGCTATGGGGGAATATGANGAAACTCCCGAGAAGATGGCTCGCAAGGTGAAAGAAATGTTCCTCAAGGGATATGTCAACATAATTGGCGGTTGTTGCGGAACGACCCCCGATCATATCCGTATCATCGCTGAAGAGGCTGCAAAGCATGCTCCAAGACCCGTGCCTGAGTTGGAGCCGCAAATGGTTCTCGCCGGATTGGAAGCTCTTGAGGTCGACAGGCTTGGCGAGTTCATTCAGGTGGGTGAACGGTGTAATGTTGCCGGCAGCCGGAAGTTTCTCAGGCTTATAAAGGAAAAATCAATTGACGAAGCGATAAGCATAGCCGCTGCGCAAGTGAAAGCCGGCGCGAGGATTGTGGATGTCAACCTTGATGATTCGATGCTCGACGCCGCTGCTGAGATGACATCGTTTTTGAGCCGTATAGCAGTGGAGCCCGCCGTGGCTAAAGTCCCGGTGATGATCGACTCGTCGGACTGGGCGGTGATCGTAGAGGGGCTGAAATGCATCCAAGGNCGCCCGGTGGTCAACTCCATCAGNCTCAAAGAGGGCGAGGANAAATTTTTAGCCAAGGCAAGGCANATAAAGGAAATGGGCGCTGCGGTCATCGTGATGGCTTTTGACGAAAACGGACAGGCTGACACTTTTGAACGCCGTATAGCGGTGTGCCGCCGTGCCTACGATCTGCTTGTGAATCAGGTAGGTTTTGCAGGATGCGACATCGTTTTTGACCCCAATGTCCTTGCCGTAGCCACCGGCATCGAGTCCCATTCAAGCTATGCCGTGGATTTTATCCGTTCCGTTAAGTGGATAAAGGATAACCTTCCGGGAGCGAAAGTGAGCGGAGGTGTCAGCAATCTTTCTTTTTCTTTCCGAGGCAATAACCCTGTCAGAGAAGCGATGCACGCTTTGTTTTTGAAGCATGCCCGCAGGGAAGGGATGGACATGGCGATTGTGAATGTCTCGACGGCGGTGGATCCCGACTCTATTCCGCCCGAGCTGGCAACGGCAATTGACGATGTTTTGCTCGACAGCGATGCCGGCGCGACCGATAGGCTTGTGGAGATTGCCGCAAAAATCAAGGAGGCGGCTCATGGCGAATCGGAAACCAAAGTGAAGACCCCTCAGGAGTCGACGATAAAGTCGCCGTCACAGAAACTTGTTGATATGCTCGTCAACGGTTCTGCCGACGGATTGTATGTCGCCTTGGAAGATGCGCTGAAGGGTGGCGGTTCGGCTCTCGGAGTGGTCGACGGTCCGCTTATGGACGGCATGAGCGAAGTTGGCAAGCTCTTCGGCGAGGGTAAGCTATTCTTGCCACAGGTTGTGAAAAGCGCCCGTGTAATGAAACAGGCGGTACAATGGTTGACTCCTTATATCGAGGAGGAAAAACGTAATAGCGCCTCGGCATCGTCGGGAAAAATGGTTATTGCGACCGTGAAGCGCGACGTTCATGACATAGGAAAAAACATAGTCGGTGTCATCATGAATTGCAACGGATTTAACATGATCGACATGGGNGTGATGGTGCCGGGAGANGATATAGTNAANNGNGCGATTGAGGAGAATGCCGACTTTGNCGGTCTTAGCGGATTGATTACCCCCTCGCTTGAAGAAATGTGTAATGTGGCGAGACTGATGGAGGCGCATGGACTGAGAATACCGCTGTTGATAGGCGGCGCGACGACCTCGGCGCTTCACACTGCCGTGAAAATCGCTCCATGCTATAGCGGTCCCGTGGTCTACACCCGCGACGCGGCGATGATGCCGTCGGTGGCTCAACGCCTTGTCAATCCGTCGACCAGGGATGAGGCTGTGAGAGATAATGAGATGGAGCAAGAACGGCTTCGCAAGGAATATGCCGTTGCGTCGTTATTGCCTATCGATAAAGCCCGCAGCGGCGCGAAGATTTATGCGCATCAACCTGTTGAAGCCGCCCGCCCCGGTATNCACACNTTGNAGATNNCNGTNTCNGAGGCTAAAAAACTCATTAATTGGCGNGCGTTTCTTTCGGCATGGCATCTCGACGCTTCATTTGCCGAGGTAATGGAGATAGAGGGTTGTGACCATTGCAAGGCNCAATGGCTTGCNGGACTGCCTGNNNANAAAGTCAAGAAAGGCGCCGAAGCGATGCAACTGCTCAAAGAAGCGGCGAGGGCTATCGAATCGCTTGAGGATCGCGGCTGTGTGCTGAAAGCTAAAATCGCGCTGTTGCCGGCACGTCGAGAAGGCGATGATATAATCGTGGCAAATGGAGAGAGCGAAATTCGCTTGCCTATGCTACGCCGTCAGGTAGCAGGAGAGACCTCGGTTTCGCTTGCTGATTTCATATCCGGCAAGCGTGACTGGATAGGATTGTTTGCTGTCACTTCGGGTGCTGACATTGAGAAGATCGTCGAAGAAGCCAAGTCGGCTGGCGATGATTACAAAGCGATACTTTATCAATCGGTGGCTGACCGCCTTGTCGAGGCTGCCACGGAGTTTGCCCATGCTCGAGTGCGTAAAACTTTGTGGGGATATTCTGCGGAAGAAGAGGAGAATCCACATAATCTTCTACGACATTATTACAAGGGAATCCGTCCGGCGGTGGGATACCCCTCTATGCCCGATCAGTCGCTCATCTTTGAATTAGACAAGATTCTCGACTATTCGTCAATCGGAATTTCGTTGACCGAGAACGGAGCGATGTCGCCGGCGGCATCTACGTCGGGGTTGATGATTTCTCATCCCGACAGCTACTATTTCGTGCTTGGACCGATAGGCGAGGATCAGTTCCTGGATTATGCCGGAAGAAGAGGCGTTGAGCCCGAACATCTAAGGAAATATATCCCGAAGTGATATTTCCATTCCCGTTTAATGAAAAAATAGGAGCCGAGGTAATCTCGGCTCCTATTTTGTTGGGTTATAAATTAATGTTGAGGAGTTGTCGGGAGCAATGATGCGGCTGGTCGTGTCGATGATTTCATCGACTGTAACGCTGCGATGCATCGTGATGAGGNCCTGAATGTCTATTCCGTTCATTTCGCATTGCGCGAGATTAGCGGCAAGATTCACATAGCTCATTTGTGAAAATGTCTGGGTAGCCTCATAATTGTTTTTAACACGTTCGAGCTCATGCTCATCGGGAGGACATGTAGCAAGCGAGCGAGCCTCTTCGTTTAATCGCGCGATTGCCTCTTCGGGCGAAACTCCGTTGCGCAGATATCCCTGCAAAAGAAGAAGCCCCGGCTCCACGCTCCCGGTGATTGACGCGTCGCAGCGGTTGAACAGGTCGGTGCCGAGCATGAGATTGCGATAGAACCGCGAGGCGTAGCCCGCCGAAAGCAGGTCGGTGATCGTGTCACACACTGTGTAGTCGCGACTGTGGAATCCNGGCATGTGATAGGCGATGACGACGGCGGTGTGNGGCGCTCTGCCGCTGACGGTCATTTCCCTCGGNGAGGTTTGCGGCGGCTCGGGTAGATAATTNCGGGGNGCNATNTCACGCTTCGNGATNGGACCNAACCATTTTTCGGTCAACTCCTTCACTCGCTCCAATGAAATGTTTCCCGTTACGGCAAGAACGGCATTGTTGGGCGCATAGTGAGCGTGAAAAAACTTTTTCACGTCTTCATTGGAAACGCGCTCGATGTGGGCAATCTCTTTCCCGATCACCGGAGTGCGGTAGGGGTGAGTGGTGAACGCAAGGGCGTTAAGATAGTGCGACATGTCGCCGTAGGGCTGGTTAAGGCACACCTGCTTGAATTCCTCGCATACGACATGACGCTGAACCTCCAACGCTTTTTCGCTGAACGCAAGGCGGTTCATTCGGTCGCTTTCAAGCCAAAAAGCGGTCTCGACGTTATGACCGGGGATGATGTCATAGAAATTGGTGTAATCGCAGTTGGTCCATGCGTTGTTGGTGCCGCCCGCATGTTCAAGCTCTTTATCGTAATGCTCTATGTGTTCGGATCCCCCGAACATGAGATGCTCGAAAAGGTGAGCCATGCCGGTCATTTCGGGCGACTCGTCGCGGCTGCCCACATTGTATAATATATTTAGTGCCACCATGGCGGTGGCACTATCCTCATGATGGATTACCCTTAGTCCGTTGGACAGGGTGAAACGGTTCACTTTAATCATTTACGATTGACATCTTTATGATTTTGATATCCTCTTTCGGGCGGTCGCCTGGCATGGTTTCCGCTTTTTCGATTTTCTCGACCACGTCCATGCCTTTGGTCACTTCGCCGAATACGGTATACTGTCCGTCGAGATGGGGAGTTCCGCCTACTGTCTTATAAGCTTCGCGCTGTTCGGGAGTGAGCTTGGCGGGATTTTTTGCCGCTTCTTGAGTAGTGATTGCCACAAGTTCCTCTTGAAGTTTCTGGAGCCCTGCTTGATCCTTGTTGCGTCTCATAGTCATGATGGAGTCGCGATGTTGAGTTGCAAGGCTGTCGAAAANGGCTTGNTGTTGCATCATCTGCATCTGCTTTTCCATCTGGTTGAGCTGGTTGTCATTATAAGCTTTACCGGTCACGATGTAGAACTGCGAACCTGAAGAACGGCGTTCGGGATTCACATTGTCGCCGGTGCGCGCCGCAGCGAGAGCGCCTTTCTTGTGGAAATGTTTCGGGTATACGAATTCGGCTTCAATGGTGTAGCCGGGATCGCCCATGCCGAGTTGCTTTCCTGCGGGAGCATTTTTTGAATCAGGATCGCCCGCCTGAACCATGAATTCGTTTATGACGCGGTGAAAGAGAGTGCCGTCATAATATCCTTCTTTTACGAGTTTCACGAAATTGTCGCGATGCTTGGGGGTGTCGCCATAAAGCATCACCTGGATATCGCCTAACGTGGTAGATATGTCAACGAGTACGTTGTTAGAGTCATTTTCCATAACTTGAGCGGTTATATTGTTGTTATTTTCATTCTCAGCTGTGGTTGCTACGGTTTTCGTGCAGGAAACACAGTATAGCCCTAACGTGAGGGAGAAGAGGATTGTTTGCAGAAATTTCATATTTAATATCAGGTTAACAGAATTGTTCAGATTCCGGAGGGATAGAGCCGTTTGTAGATGCGGCGGAAATTGTCATCCTTTTTGGAGTATTCTTCAACATGTTCCTGGTAGTCGGGACCCCACATGGTGAGGAGGTCGCCGATGTAACGGCGTTCTCTGTCCTTTTCTATGCTTGCGGCTATGAGGCGTGATATTGATGGCTGGTAGTGATCCTTGTCGATGGCGAAAAGATATCTTGCGGCACTGACAATGAACTGTCCTGACAAATCGACCGTAATCATGTTTTCAACAATGTCATCGATAACATCGTCAATTTCTGAAATATGATTGGCGAGGTATTCGTAGGTGAGCAGCCCGTCGGGATCTTTTCCCAATAGTTTTTTTATATCGTCCTTCATGACAAAAATTGTAAAGTTATGCTGCAAAGATAATAAAATTCCGATATAAATCGCTTATATTTGCATAGCATAAACAACCCGATATGGATAAAAATAACTTTGTAATTACGATAGGACGTCAGTTTGGTAGCGGCGGGCGAGAGTTGGGAAAGCTCCTCGCCAAAAAACTTGGCATAAAATATTATGATAAGGAATTGCTTTGCGAGGCAGCGAAGAATGCCGGCGTTAGCGAAGAGTTTTTCGAAAAGTCTGATGAGAAATTCCCTCGTTTTTTCAGCGGATTGCTTTCGTTCACCATGGGCTATAATCCTTATACTCTGTACTCAGGCTCTACGTCGATAAGCGATGATTCGCTCTATAAGTCGCAAAGTGATTTTATCCGCTCGGTTGCCGATAAGGAATCGTGTGTGATTGTTGGCAGAAGCGCCAATTACGTGTTGCGCGATCATCCGCGGTGTGTGAATGTTTTTGTCCACGCGCCTATTGAGGAGTGTGTTAAACGCATTATGAAACGTGGCGACAAGCCGACAGAAGAGAAGGCACGCGCCATGGCTGAGAAAACCAATAAGCTGCGTGCCAACTATTATAATTTCTACACGGATAAAACGTGGGGTGATGCAAGCTCCTACGACTTGACGATCGACTCCTCATTGTTGCCTATGGAGGACGTGGCGGAAACGATCATCGAGTATATTCGCCGCCGCTTCAAGATCAAACAGTGACTTTGTTGCTGTTGTACGCCGCCATTGCGATGAAAAGTCCGTTGACAGCCGAAACGACCATGGCTATTCCGGCAATGAGGGTGAATGTCGTTTCAACGTCGCGCAGGGGAGAGCAGATGATGATTATTCCCGTAGCGATGACGAGTACCGGCATGATATAGAGCCAAAGTGGCATTTTGAATGGTCGGAATTCAACCGCAAGCGACCACACCTGTACTAATCCGCAGATAATCAGAAGTGCGGCGAGCACATAGACGAATATCGCCACGAAAGGCGTTGGGTTGACCAGCATTATGATGCCGACAACCAGCATTGCGAGCGACGACGGGATGGAGAACCCGGTGGAGCGGTTTTTAGCTGAACGAGATATTCCCATTATCACTCCGATCAATCCAGGAATGGCGCACATTGCTCCAATAAACATTACCATCCAGTTGAGAAGGCTTATGTCATTATGCATGCAGATCAGTAGGATTCCTGCCGCAAGGACGAAGATATTTGTCCACAGATTAGTTTTTTCACTCATGATAAGTTAAAATTAAATAGTTAAACCGTTCTTATATTATATAAAACGTCTTTAACGCTGATTTGTTTTTCGGATATATGCTGAAGTTTGTGTTCAAAATTGGCGAGATAATTGTGGATTAGGGCAAATAGTGCTATCTTTGCACCTATAACTATTTCAAGTGACATAATCAGCTAAGTTTAGATTATAGAGATATAGGCAACCTACGTTATTATGAACGCGTTCAAATTCAAACCGTTGTTGAAAAGTGTACTTTGGGGTGGGGATCGGATTAAGCGGTATTGCGGAATTGAAACTGACCTTACTTCAATAGGGGAGTGCTGGATGATTTCCGGCGTTCCGGGACATGAAACGGTTGTGTTGGAGGGTGAGGATGCCGGAAAATCTCTTTCTGAACTGATTTCAAAATATGGCGAGTCGCTTGTCGGCGCCAGGATATTGGATAAATACGGATGTCGGTTCCCTATATTAATAAAGGTGATCGATGCGAAAGAGGACCTCTCGGTCCAAGTGCATCCCGATGACGTTCTTGCCGGGCAGCTCCACAATTCTTTCGGGAAGTCCGAGATGTGGTATATCGTGGAGGCTGACCCTGACTCGAAACTCTACACCGGATTCTCGAAAAATATTGATAAAAGCGAATATTTCCGATTGATTGAAGAGGGGCGTATAATGGACTTTGTCGAGGCTCACGACTCCCACCCGGGCGATGTGTTTTATATCCCTGCCGGGCGGATTCACTCAATCGGCGCCGGAAATATGCTTATCGAGATTCAGCAAACGAGCGACCTCACTTATCGGGTATTTGATTTTGAACGCCGTGATAAGGATNGAAAATTGCGTGAACTGCACACAGAGTTAGCTGCCAAGGCTNTAAATTTCAATCTTTATCAGGNTTGTAAATATGAGTATGATAAGTCGGCGCCCGGTATGGAGCGATTGCTCGATTGCGAATACTTTAATGTGGCTCGTCTCGCTCTTGAACCGCTCCGGTCGGTAATGTTGCCAACAGTGTCCGATTCGTTTATGATAGTTATCTGCGTGGAAGGGTCAGCGGAAATCAACGATATTCAACTTGTCAAGGGGGAGGCTATTCTTATTCCTGCGACCGAGCAGAATGTCAAGGCTGCCGGGTCGGCGGTCTTGCTCACGGTTACGGCATAAATAGAATTCTACTGTAGTCGTTCGATTGGCTTTTGCGACTGCCCCTTTTTCCGGGTCAATAGATATTTTCGGTNGGCAAGCCTGAAAGGNTCACCCCTTGATTGCGTGGNATATGAATGGCAAGCCTGAAAGGCTTACACCTATGAATAACCCGGCACTACGAGCGAAGCGAGGTGTGCCGGGATCACCGCCACAAGATGCCGCACTCTGCAAAGAGTTCCCCCTAAATCTCCATAGGTCAGAGAGAAAGTGGTCCGTAAATACTGCACGGTTAGTTTGTGTCACCAACCGGAACTCTCTACTGATCCCTTATAATTATGTGTGCATGGCACAAAAAAAATCGGACAAGCTGTTGCTTGTCCGACTATAGCGCCACACCAAAGGATGCGATGAAACTCCGAATGACAGGATTTGAGCGCTCGCCGTCCTTTGTAATCCGCCTTGTACCTTATTGGTAACCCCTCCGAAGAGAGGCGGGGCCCGCCATTGGGCGGCTAAGCTTGTCTCGGTATTTCATTAAAATTTGATGAGTTTCCCAATCAACTTTGATGTGGTTATTTCTTCAAATCGGCTCTCGTGCCTTTATTCTTATAACACAAAGATAAATCAAATTGTTGACTTTTCCAAATTACCGAGCCACAATTTTCACAAAAAAACGATTGAATTTGTTTTGCTGAAATTGACGGCTCGGTAAGCCACAATTTCTCCTTGTCGGGTTTTAGTTATTGTTTCAGATTATATAAATATTAATCCGAGTTTATTAAACAAGGGGGTGACGCTATTGATAATCTGAAAGAAAACGCTTAAATTTGCGTTACTCAACTAAATCTAATATATATTAAAAAATATGAGCAAATATCCGAAAATCGGGATTCGTCCCACTATCGACGGTCGCCAGGGCGGTGTCCGTGAAAGCCTTGAAGAAAAGACAATGAATCTTGCCAAAGCGGTGGCAGAACTTATATCAACCAATTTGCGTCACGGCGACGGCACTCCCTACGAATGTGTGATTGCCGACGGAACTATCGGGCGTGTTGGCGAAACCGCCGCATGCGCCGAGAAGTTTGAGCGCGAAGGTGTCGGAGCTACTATTTCAGTGACTTCATGCTGGTGCTATGGCGCCGAGACAATGGACATGAATCCTTACTGGCCTAAGGCTGTGTGGGGNTTNAACGGAACNGAGCGNCCGGGAGCGGTNTATCTTGCAGCTGTNCTTGCCGNNCACGCNCAGAAGGGNNTGCCNGCNTTCGGNATNTACGGACANNATGTTCAGGATNTNGANGANAACANTATNCCNGCNGANGTNGCCGAGAAGATTCTNCGNTTTGCCCGTGCNGCTATGGCNNTNGCCACAATGCGNGGACNNATNCTANCTNNNGATNGGNAGTNNNNGTATGGGTATCGCCGGCTCGATTGTTGACCCCAATTTCTTCCAGGAATATCTTGGTATGCGTAATGAGTCGATTGACCTCACTGAAATCATCCGCCGCATGACCGAGGGCATTTATGATAATGAGGAATTTGAAAAGGCGATGGAATGGACTCGCAAGAATTGCATGACAAAGGAGGGTATCGATGTAAATATCCCCGAAAAGACCAAGACTCGCGAGCAGAAGGATCAGGATTGGGAATTTGTCGTGAAGATGACCATTATCATGCGCGACTTGATGATTGGCAATCCTAAATTGCTTGAACTTGGATTCAAGGAGGAAGCTATCGGTCACAATGCTATTGCCGCCGGCTTCCAGGGACAGCGTCAATGGACCGATTTTTATCCCAATGGCGATTATTCCGAGTCATTGCTCAATACTTCGTTTGACTGGAACGGTATCCGCGAGGCTTTCGTGCTTGCTACTGAGAATGACGCATGCAACGGCGTGGCGATGTTGTTCGGACATTTGCTCACCAACCGCGCCCAGATTTTCTCGGATGTGCGTACCTACTGGAGCCCCGAAGCTGTGAAGCGCGTTACCGGCAAAGAGCTCACCGGTCGTGCGGCAAACGGTANCATCCACCTCATCAACTCAGGCNCCACCACTCTTGACGGAACANGNCAAGCCACCGATGCCGAGGGCAATCCTGTGATGAAACAGTTCTGGGAAATAACCGAAGAAGAGGTCGACAAGATGCTCAAGAATACAAACTGGTGTCCTGCCAACCGTGATTATTTCCGCGGGGGCGGCTTCTCGTCCAACTTCCTTTCAAAAGGCGGAATGCCCGTGACNATGTCGCGCTTGAATCTNGTGAAGGGTCTTGGACCGGTGCTTCAGATTGCNGANGGNTGGACNGTTGATCTNGANCCGGAAGTGCATCGCCTGCTCGACGAGCGTACCGACCGCACCTGGCCTACCACATGGTTCGCTCCCCGTCTATGTGACCGNGCTCCGTTCAAGGATGTTTATTCGGTGATGAATAACTGGGGCGCTAATCACGGCGCTATAAGCTATGGACACATCGGCGCCGACCTGATTACTCTTGCTTCGATACTCCGCATCCCGGTGTGCATGCACAATGTTGAGGAGGATAAGATATTCCGTCCTTCAGCATGGAATGCTTTCGGCATGGATAAGGAGGGCGCTGATTATAGAGCATGTAAGAACTACGGTCCTATTTATAAGTAAAAATTCATAAACCGGTTATGAGGTCCTGTAAGGACAAAGCTTCCTTATGGGACCTCATTTTCATATTCTTATATGCCTATGAAACCTGACTCGATTTTAAGTAAGAACGGTGTCAGCTATCTGATTCCGTTTATACTGATCACCAGTTGCTTCGCTCTGTGGGGATTTGCCAACGATATCACAAATCCCATGGTGAAGGCTTTCTCCAAGATATTCCGAATGAGCGTTGCCGAGGGCGCGCTTGTGCAGGTGGCGTTCTATGGAGGCTATTTTGCCATGGCTTTCCCTGCGGCTATTTTTATCCGCAAATACTCTTATAAAGCGGGAGTGTTGCTTGGGCTTGGGCTCTACGCCGTTGGCGCCTTTCTGTTTTTCCCGGCAAAGCTTACCGGGGAGTATTTTCCGTTCTTGATCGCCTATTTTGTGCTCACTTGCGGATTGTCCATCCTTGAGACAAGCTGTAATCCTTACATCCTTTCGATGGGACCTGAGGATAGCGCGACGCGTCGTCTTAATCTTGCCCAGTCCTTCAACCCCATGGGCTCATTGCTTGGAATGTATGTGGCAATGAATTTTATCCAGAACAGGCTTAATCCGCTCGACAGCGCTGAGCGCGCTCAATTGTCGCCCGAGCAATTTGACGTGATTAAAAACTATGACCTGGATGTGCTTATCGGTCCTTATCTGATTATTGGATTGGTTATTCTTGTCATGCTTATTGTGATAAGATGTGTCAAGATGCCTAAGAACGGCGATAGCGTGAAAAATGTGCATTTTGCCGCGACTCTTAAGCGCATATTCGGCATTCGCCGTTATCGCGAGGGTGTGATAGCCCAGTTCTTCTATATCGGCGCTCAGATTATGTGCTGGACGTTTATCATCCAGTATGGAACAAGGGTGTTCATGGAACAGGGAATGGGCGAGCAGGCGGCTGAAGTGCTGTCGCAGAAATACAATATCGCTGCGATGATTTTCTTCTGCTGCTCTCGATTCATTTGCACTTTCCTGTTGCGCTATCTGAATCCGGGCAAACTGTTGATGATCCTTGCCACTGCCGCCGGAGTCCTCACTCTCGGTGTGATATTTATCGATGGAATAGCGGGACTTTACTGTCTCGTGGCTGTTTCAGGCTGCATGTCGCTGATGTTCCCCACCATTTACGGTATCGCGCTCGACGGCATGGGAGAGGATGCGAAATTTGGCGCCGCCGGTTTGATCATGGCTATTCTTGGCGGCTCGGTGCTTCCTCCGTTGCAGGCGGCAATCATCGACATGGGCACTGTTTTTGGAATGGCTGCGGTCAATGTTTCGTTCTTCATTCCGTTTATATGCTTTATCGTCGTTACCGCTTACGGTAGCCGCACTTCATCGCTCAAAGCATAGCTTATATTGATTNGGCTAAAACAAAAAAGGCATGGGTTCCNNTNNGGCACCCATGCTTTTTTTGCTTAAAGATATCTGCTTGTAGATTATTCGGGGAGAGTGAATATCTGCTCCATCAATTGCCATTTGCCCGATGAGGTGGCGTTGGGGTCGCATAGCTGACAGCGGCCTACGGTTGCTTCCCATTCATCCTGGCGGGGGAGAGTGGCGAGTTTAGCCATCGCTTCGTCACGGTCAACCGATTCAGGCATTTCAAGAATCATGAACAGGCGTGTTCCGAGCAGATAGATGTCCATTCTCGTAATGCCTACTGATTTTATCCCCTGCGGGATTTCAGGCCAGATTCCTTCCGGCGAATGGTATTTTTTATAGAGTTCAATCAATTCGGGATCATCTACGAGATCAAGAGTGAGACAGTAGCGTTTTGTTTCCATAAATATAAGTTGTTAGTTGAAAATGTTATTTTAACCATTTGTCAAGAAAATCCTTTACCGCTTCCTGCACCTCGGGACCGCAATAATGGGGCATGTCCCATATCATTGTGGTGAGACGGTCGTCGGCATTCTGGCTTTTCCAAACGTCGTGCATCGTGTCAAATGCCGCTTTCACGCCTGTGGGGTGAAATAGCTTGTCGGTACGTCCGTTGAGGAACATCATCGGTTTCGGGCATGCGATTGATGCGATGTGGGGATGGTCCATGTAAAGACGTATAGAGGGTAGGGTGTTGGCATATCCTCCGTTTTCCCTTCCATGCTCCCACGAAAATTGAACATCGGTCACTGTCATCCAGCATATCGCCGCGCCGGCTTTAATTCGGTCGGTAAAAGCTGAAAGCATCCAAGCTCGGTAGGCGCCCATCGAGAATCCCATGCAGCCTATGTTTTCTGCGTCGACTTCCGGAAGTGTTGCGAAATAGTCGGTCAAGTAGGAATCCTCATGAGTCATTATGCCGCTCATGCATCTTCCGAGTCCCATCAGATTGCCGGCAAAGTCGCCGAGCTTCGCTTTGTTCACTCCCTCTTTGCGTCCGCGGTCGCCCCAGAAAATGGCATCGGCTGAGATGACGGCATATCCGTTTTTGGCAAGATAGTCGCCCACATACTGGCTTCCGTAGCACTGTTCCACCCAAAGATCGGCATCCTTTATTACTGCCGAGTCTACGTCAAANNGCTTTATCATCTNTTCTTTNCCGATNAAATAGTGTCCTCCNTGGNCATGCAGAAGCACCACACCGGGGNGTGGTCCNGGAGAATCGGGAATGAGCATCAGTACATCAGCGCGGGTGTACTTGCTGATGTTCAGCCTCACCTTTTTTGCAGTGTAGCCGTCGCGCTTCTCTTCGGCGATCAATTCGGGATTGAAATCGTCGGGAGCGGGAGGGGGAGCGAGCATAGCGT
>WFMA01000147.1 GCA_009177195.1 Bacteroidales bacterium
TGAATGAAAATGTGCGTCATCCCGGGCGTAAGATCGTGTTCATCGAAGGCAAGGGAGAGGTCGTGTTGCGCGACGCGCTTATGAAGGAGTTGAAACACAAGTTTAAAACGTGCTATGCCCAGGACGCTTCGTTTCGCGAATATGGGGTTGGCGCCACACAAGTGACTATAAGATGATTTTCTTTTTTTCAGGAACCGGAAATTCTCGATATTTGGCTCAGCAGCTTGGAAAAAGGCTGGGCGATGAGGTGCGTGAGATGACTTTCTTCAACCGTCCCTGGGGCGAAGTCGTGCAGGACTCGAGGGTGATATGGGTATTTCCCGTTCACTCGTGGGGGATGCCGAAATTTGTGCTCGATTTTATCAACGCCGTGAAAGTCGAGCCGGGCGCGAAGCATTTCATGGTGTGCAGTTGCGGCGATGACATCGGGCTCACCCACGTACAATGGCGCGCGCTGATGAAGTCGCGCGGATGGACCCCGGTCGCCGCTTATTCGGTGATCATGCCCAATACCTACGTGCTGCTCCCCGGCTTTAACGTCGACGCGCCCGAAGTGGCGGAGCGCAAACTTAAAGCGGCGGCATCGCGCATTCTTGATATTGCCACCCGCATTCATCTGAATTGGGAGGGCGACGATGTGAAGCCCGGATTCATGCCGTCGTTGAAGTCGCGTGTTTTCTATCCGTTCTTTGAAAAATTCATGCAGTCGCCCCGTCCTTTCCGATATAATAAATCACGGTGTTACGGATGTGGCAAGTGCGCGGCTCATTGCCCGATGGGAAATATTCTTCTCGACAGCCGGCGCCGTCCTGAATGGGGCACTAACTGCACCATGTGTCTGGCGTGCTATCATTCTTGCTCCGTTCATGCGGTCAACTATGGCTCGCGCACAAAAAACAAAGGGCANTACCTTTGCCCNTTGCGTTGATTATTTCAGTATCTCCTTGATCCCNTCGATTTGGTCGGGCGCTGACTGGTCGGGACGGCATGGAACGATGGAAGCGTAGCCCCGTTCCAGCCAGTACAGGTCGGTGTCGGGATTGCCGGGCTCCTCGTTGTGGAATTTTCCGGTCAGCCAGTAGAACGGCTTGCCGTGGGGGTCGGTATAGTCGGCATACTCCTCGGTCCAGTATCCCCGGGCGGCTCTCACCACTTTCATCCCTTCGACGGTCGGTGTTTTGGGAATGTTGACATTCAGGCATATATCATGGGGCAGCCCGCAGGCAATCACTTGCCCGGTGATTTTCTTGACAATCTCCCTGCAGGTTGAAAGGTCGGCGCTCTCGTCATGGCTGAGATAGGAGAACCCTATGGAGGGGATGCCGAGCATACACCCTTCGAGCACCGCCCCCATCGTTCCCGAATAGATGATGGAGTTGCCTGAATTGGAGCCGTGGTTTATGCCCGACAGCAGGAAGGCGGGGCGCTCGTTCAGCACGGCGTGCATGCCGAGTTTCACGCAGTCGACAGGGGTGCCGCTCACTGAGTACATCCGAGCTCCGTGGTAGTCGGCGTGGCGCGTGATTCTCAGCGGCTTGTTGACCGATATGGCGGATGATTGTCCCGAATGGGGCACGTCGGGAGCTATCGCTACCACGTCGCCCATTTCGATTACGCAATCTACAAGCTCATGGATGCCCGGCGCGTTGATGCCGTCGTCGTTGGTGATAAGTATAAGCGGCTTTTTGTCCATAATGAGTCTATTTGAGGTGGGTTTTGGATTCTTCATTNGCGGTCGCCCCGCGNTGGTGGCGNCAGCGGTATTCTGTCGGGGAGAGGCGCATGTGCTTTTTGAACAGCCTTGAAAAATAGAACATGTCATTGATGCCTATCGCAAAGCATATCTGGTTTATTTTCAAATCGGTGGTGTCGAGCAGGGAGCAAGCTTTCATTATTTTCAGCATGTTGAAATAGCTCATCGGGCTGTGACCCGTGGCGCGCTTGAAAATCATCATGAAATGGGGCTTGGAATAGGTGGTCATCTCGGTGAAATCCTGAAGCGAGAGTTTTTTTGCAAGATTGTCCTTCATGTAGCGTATCGCCATGTCGACCATCTCTTCAGAGTTGTCGGGAGCGTTGAGCGCCGCCATCGTCATTGAACGCCTTAGCATGGTGATGACATAGTGGAGCACCCCCGCGCAGTAGATCTGCGACTCGGTTCCGGCATCGCGTTCAAGGCTTGCGAGAATCTCCTCGAGTCGGCTCGCTATTTCCGCGCCAAGAAGGTCGCCGGGCGAGAAAAACTCGGCTGAAGCATTCTTCTCGACGAGCGAGCGCGCCATTGCTCCTGAGAAGCGCATGCGGTAGACCGACCATGTTTTTCCGATGGGAACGGCGTAGCTTGCCTTGGCNTGCGCCTCGTGGATGNTGACTTTANGGGGNGTANCTGCGGAAACGCGCCCGTTCACNGAGTATTCGGCATATCCCCCGGCGCAGTAAATCATGACATATCCGTCGTCGTCAGGCTGCTTTTCAGCGGTGGATCTCCATTCGCCATGCAGGGCTCCGAAATAGCCTGCGTCGATGACTCTCAACCCCTCCAGCGCCTGGTGGGAGTCAGCCGGGTTGTGAGCTGCGGGGCGTGCGTATCGCATGGATGATTCGGCAGCGGGGTGGGAGGTGTTGAAAATTGATGGTAGCATTTTGTAGAGTCAAAGGCGCGCATTGAGGCGGTTGTTATTGCAAAAATAGCAATTCTTTTGCTGCGATACAAGAAAAGAGGGGAAAACGGCAGTCTCGTTTTCTCCTCTTTTTATCGTGAAGCCCGGCGGGCGAGGCTTAATCGTAGTTTATTGGAATTTCACGGTCTATGCTGTGGTCGAGCGAAATCAGTGTTTCGGTTCCGGTCACGCCATGTATTTTCTGGATTTGATCATTAAGCAGCTCCATGAGATGCTCGTTGTCGCGCGCATAGAGTTTTATGAGCATGGTGTAGGGACCTGTTGTGAAATGGCATTCAACTATTTCGGGAATTTTCTCAAGCTCGGGGACCACATCGCGGTACATCGCTCCGCGTTCAAGGTTGACTCCTATATAGGTGCATGTGCGGTAGCCGAGTACTTTGGGATTTACGTGATAACCTGATCCGGTTATTACTTTGAGGTCTATGAGGCGTTGAAGGCGCTGATGGATTGCTGCTCGNGANACTCCACATTCCATCGCCACGTCTTTGGNAGGGATGCGGGCGNTNNGCATGACTATTTCGANAATTTTGCGGTCAAGATTATCGATTTTCTCCATTGAAATTGAATTTCTGTTATGAATGGTTATTAAGGTATAGCAAATATAAGGAATTTATTTATATTTTGTAGTCAGATTGGCGTTTATTTTCACAAATAAGTTGCATTTTAAGCTGAACTGATGAAAATATGTCAAAACCGGGAATGTTTTTTTGAATTAGCGGGAAGGCGGCGCGGTAACTATATTATAAGTAAAAAGCAGACAGTCCTATTTCCTTTTGGAGCCGGGGCTGTCTGCTCAGTATGTTGTAATGCTTGATTAGTTGTTGCTTTCCGGAGCGACAGGGAGCGTAGGCGCGTTAGCGTCTACATTGGTGTTGAAGTCGGCGGGTTGNGTCTGTTCAACAGCNGAGNGAGCTACGCGTGAAGNTCCCTGAACGAGATNGCGGGNCATTACGAAAACGCCTACGATAGCGAGAACGCCTATTGCAGCGGCGAGCCACCATGTGGTTTTTTCAATGAAGTCGTTTGTGCGGCGAACGCCCATCACCTGGTTGGCTCCGCCAAACTGGGAAGAAAGCCCCCCTCCTTTAGATTTTTGAATGAGCACAACCCCAATCATGAGGATTGATGCGATAACTGTAAGAGTGATAACTAAGATATACATGTTATTTCTGTTTTATATATTTCTGATTTATGACCAATTTTTGCAAAAAACGCAATTGGTCTGCAANGTAAATACTTTTTTCCGGATATTTCAAACTTAAATTGCTTATAATTTCGTAAGCTTTGGAATATCGCCGCTGTTTTATGTAAATTTTTGCCAAACTCTCGCTTAAAAGTGTGTCATCCTGTGTGGCAGGCTCTTGAATCGCTTCTCTTTTTGCCGGGGCGGGTTGGGGCTTCTCGGGAGCGGTTGGCGATGTCGACGGGAAGTGTCCGTGGCGCTCGCGGCTTTTCAGAATGAATGAATTTATGCGGCTCTCCTGAGAGTCGTCGGCGGGGTCGGCTTGAGCGGGCAAGCTCCGCTCCTCCTCGTCGGAAAGCAGTTGCGCGTAATCAGCCACGGGGTTGAATATCAGTTTTTCAAGAAGCTCCGTCTCGTGGCTGTCGTTGTTGCCGTAGTTGGTGATGAACGTGTCGATGACCTCTTCGGTGCTTGCCGGTTCCTTGGTGTCCTCGGGCGGATAGAAATTGTCCTGGGCTTTTCCCAGCGGCTCCGTGAGGCGGTAGAGCATTTCGGGCGACGCGCTGTTGAGGGCGATGCGCTTGGAAAGCTCCTTGCGGCGGGCGGCGTTTTCAGGAAGATTGCCGTTACGCTCCAGCTCGAGCGCCGCCGGCAGGGTAANGNAGGGGTACTCGCGGCTCATGGCGTCACACCATGCCGGGTCGACTTTCATTGCCGGGTCGGCGAGCAGCTGTTGCAATATTTCATGGTTTGAGTTTTTCATCCTGCAGGTTTTCGGTTACCAGTTTCCAATTGTCGCGTTGAATATAAGGTCGATCAATTGATCGGTGATTTCGGTACACAATTGGTCTTGAACGTCGGTGAGCATTTCGGAGCTGTCAAAATCCTGATATGCCGAGAATGACTGGTCGACGTCGTTTTTATCGTTTTTCGTGTCGGTGTACTTGACCCTGACGGTGATGGTGAGTCGGGTTTTTGACGCAAGCGCATTCTCGGTAACTGCCTGTGGCGACAGCGCATATCCGGTTATCTCGCCCGACATTTCAAGGTCGGCGCCGCTTTCCACGATTTGCAGGCGGGTGTTGCGCGAAATGTAGTCGAGGAGTGCGTTTTCAAATGTTTGTTGCAGTGGCGGGTAGACGAGGGCGGCTCGGATGGGGAAGTTTGAAACCGAGATTGTCTTGTAGACGGTATAGTCGATCGCCGAGCCGTTGAGGGTGAAGTTGATGCGGCAGCTTTGAGTGAGCAGCGCGCAGCAAAGGAGCGTCACCCAGATGGTGGCGTGTCGCAGGTAGAGCCTGTCGGCTATTTTGCATAACATTCTATTCAAGCCCATATTCCTTGATTTTGCGATAGAGGGTTCTTTCCGAAATGTTTAGTTCTGTGGCGGTCGCTTTGCGTCGTCCTTCGTTGCGCTCAAGGGCGCGTTTGATGGTTTCGCGCTCGGTATCTTCGAGGGTCATGCCCGCGTCTTCGATGTCGACAGCTTCGGCATTGGCGGCTGAGCGGCGGTCAAACACCGATTCCACCGGGGAATATTTCACGAGTGTAGCCGGCATCTCCACTACGGGTTGGGCGGTTTCGTAGTGGGTCGGCGCTTTTGCTGAATTGTGTGCCAAGGCGCTGATGGTTGCCCTGAGCGAGTCAATCTCCTCCCTCATTCTGAAAATCATATTGAAAAGCACTTCCCGTTCCGAAGAGTAGGAGTGGGCGCCGGCTTCCGAAACTGTGGGAGTGTAAATGCCCGTTCCGGCTGGTAGATAGTTCGACAGTTCGGCGGTGCCTATTGTTTTTCCCGCGTCGAAAAGCGCGATTTGCTCAATCACGTTCTTCAATTGGCGCACGTTGCCCGGCCAGGGGAAGTGGAGCAGCATTTCGGCGGCATCGGGAGTGAATTCGATTTCAGGCATGCGATAGCGCTCGGCGAAATCGGCAGCGAATTTGCGGGCGAGCAGCAGGATGTCGTTGCCGCGGTCGCGAAGCGGTGGCACGTTGATGTTGACCGTCGACAGGCGATAGTAGAGATCCTCTCGGAATTTTCCGCTTGCCACGGCTTTCTGCATGTCGACGTTGGTCGCTGCGACAATGCGGATGTTGGTGCGCTGCACTGTCGACGAGCCCACTTTCAGGAACTCGCCGCTTTCAAGCACTCGCAACAGGCGCGCTTGGGTGGTGAGGGGCAGTTCGGCGACTTCGTCAAGAAAAATTGTTCCACCGTCAGCCTCTTCGAAGTAGCCTTTGCGCGAGGCGACGGCTCCGGTGAAGGCTCCCTTCTCATGTCCGAAAAGTTCGGAGTCGATAGTTCCTTCGGGAATGGCGCCGCAGTTCACGGCGATATATTTGGCGTGTTTGCGTGCTCCGTATTGATGGATTATCTGGGGAAAAAACTCCTTTCCGGTACCGCTCTCGCCTGTGATCAGTACCGACAGGTCGATTGGAGCCACGCGGATGGCGCGCTGGATTGCCNCTATCAGCGCCGGCGCGTTGCCNNCGATTCCGAATNGNGATTTTGCNTGTTGTNTTTCCGCTGATNTGTCGACCGGTTTCATTTCCTTTNTNTTNGCNGATAGGTTTTGTTTTTCAAAAATTCGCCGAGCTCCTCAAGCGAGCCGTGGGCTTTGAGCTCGGAAGCGGGAATGATGTCGCCCACTGACACGTGGATGGTGGAATGGCATTTTTTCCATACTTCGGCGGGAAGACGCAACGTGCGCAGGCGCCAGTCGATCATGCCGAGGATGTTGAACCACGTGCTGTTGTGACCGTGGAAATAGATCGGCACCACAGGCACCCCCATCTGCTGGATGAGCCTTATTATCGTGGGTTGCCACTGGCGGTCTTCGATGCGCAGGCGCTTGTTGATTTTGCTGACGGCGCCGGCGGGGAAGAATCCCACGGGCTGCCCCTTTCTCACTTGCATTATCGCTTGCTTGATGCCGTTCATCGACACGGCTTTCTTCGCCGGATCGTCGGAGGCGAGTGCGTCGACGGCGATGAAGTTGGGGCGCATCGCCGATATGTGGTTCAGCACCATGTTGACCATCACCTTGAATTCGGGACGGTACCGGGTCATGAGAGCGATGAGCGAGATGCCGTCGAGAGCGCCGAAAGGATGGTTGCTCACTGTCACGAACGCCCCTTCGGGAAGATTGTCGAGCACCTCCTTGCCGTCGATGCGAAGGTCGATGTCGAAGTCTTTCAGCAGATTCCGGGCGAATTCCGGACCGGGAGTGTGGCAATATTTTTCGTGAACGGCATTGACTTTGTCAACCGACAGCCAGTGCAGGGCTTTGTTGACCAGCCGCTCATGTGACGACAATTGCGGCACCATGGCTGCAATGTCGTTGAAGTCAAGCACGGTAGGCTTTATATTGTTATCCATTTGTAGTATCTTGCAATAGTCTACAAAGTTACGAAATATAACTCATATTGCAAAATTTCAGCTTCCGCTTGCATAATTGAAAAAAACTCTCTACCTTTGCAGTGCTTTAGACATCTGCATTGATGTTTGGGCAGAGGATTGTCTTATGGTGTAATGGTAGCACTGCAGTTTTTGGTTCTGCCTGTCTTGGTTCGAATCCAGGTAAGACAACACGAAGCGCCCGCAAGCGTCACTGACGCCTGCGGGCGCTATCGTTACATGGCGCCGGCTTTTCGCATGAAATTTTGAAAAGTGGCGGGAATTTGTTAATTTTGAGGAAAAATCATCACCATGAAACTGCTTAAATCTATACTTCTTTTCTCAGCGCTGTTTGCAACGCTTGGTTTTGTCGCTGCCGCCGGTTCTCCCGAGAAAGCTCCCGAACGCTATTTATGCCCCGACGACTACATGGCTGATCCGTCGGCTCACGTTTTCAACGGAAAAATCTATATCTACCCCTCCCATGACTGGGATTCGCCGGTGCGCGACGCTGACGACGGCAATCACTTTGACATGAAAGACTATCACGTGTTTTCGATCGACGGCGATTTCATGACGGGCAAAGTCACTGACCACGGGGTCATCTTCTCGCTCGACGATGTGCCCTGGGCGTCGCGCCAGCTTTGGGCTGCCGATGCCGCCGAGAAGGATGGAAAATACTATCATTACTTTACCGCCCGCGACAAGGAGGGGCTCTTCAAGATAGGTGTTGCCGTGGGCGACACCCCCGTCGGTCCGTTCAAGGTCATGGACAAGCCTATTGAAGGCGCTTACAGCATCGACCCGGCGGTATTTGAGGAGGATGGGCGATATTACATGTATTTCGGCGGTCTCAGCGGCGGTCAGTTGCAGAAGTATCGTGACAATGTCTATGACCCCGCCGGAGAGATTCCGGCTAAGACCGAGCAGTCGTTGCCACCGAGGGTGGCGCGTCTTGCCGACGACATGGTGAGCCTTGCCGAGGCTCCGCGCGCAGTCATGATTCTGGATGCCGAGGGAAATCCCCTTGCCGAGGGCGACAAACACCGGTTCTTCGAAGCGTCGTGGCTTCATAAATATAACGGCAAATATTATTTCTCCTACTCTACAGGCACCACCCATTACATCTGTTACGCCATCGGCGATTCGCCTTACGGACCGTTCACCTATGCCGGAGAGATTCTCACGCCTGTTGTGGGATGGACCACGCATCACAGCATCTTGGAGCATGACGGGAAATGGTGGCTCGTGTGCCATGATTCCAAGCCTTCGGGCGGTCAGTCGCGTCTGCGCAGCATGAAAGCGCTTCCGCTCACCTATCGTGAAGACGGCACGATTGTGACTCTCGACGGCGGCGGAAAATAATCCCGGTCTCGATATCCTGCTGAATCATAACGAATAACTTGGGGAAGAGACCCCGCAAGTGCTTCTGGATTTACGGCATAAAACAAAACCCGATAGCTTGATATACAGGGGCTACCGGGATTCAACACTGTAAAGATAGTGCTTTTTCTCTTAATAACAAAATTTTACACCGAAAAGATTGTTGATTTCAAATGAAATACGCTGACTTCGAGGAAATAATGTCCACGCAACGCATGGAGCGTTATGTGGAGGCGTGTGGAGGCGACACCCGCAAGGCAATGACGCTATATCGCTACAATCTTCAGATTTCGCAGGAAATGTTCACTATAGTCAGCTGCTTCGAGGTCGCACTGAGAAATGCTATTGACCGTAAATTATCCGAGAATTTGGGTGATGAATGGCTGCGGGACTCCATCATGCCCGATGGAGTTTTCACAGACCCGATATTGCGAAAGACGCGCGACATCATAACCTTTGCACACCGTAAGTTGCAGCAGTCACAGTCCTATTCACACCACAAGCTGTTGGCTGAAATGGAATTCGGCATCTGGAAATACATGTTCTCTCCTGTACAGTATCGTGTTACCGGACGCAACCTGCTTTCCATATTTCCAAACAAACCGCGCTCGTCGAGAGAGATGCAGTNTAATCAGACGTATATNTTCAATGANCTGGANAAGGTNAATTCCNTNCGCAACCGCATAGNNCATCATGAGACGATCTGTTTNGCCTCCCGTACANNCACAATCGACACATCGTATGTGATAAACATATACGCGAAAATCAAGACATTGTTTTCCTGGATGGATATTGACAGCAATTCATTGCTGTATGGCTTGGATCACATCAACCGTGTATGCGCTCAGATAAATCTGTTGAAAA
>WFMA01000133.1:0-322 GCA_009177195.1 Bacteroidales bacterium
GAGCCTGAAAGGCTCACACCTACGAATAACCCCCACTACGAGCACAGCTCGTAGTGGGGGTGGGTGCCCCATCTCAAACGCACTCTGCAAAGAGTGCCCCCTAAACCACGCAAAGGAACCCGCATGGGTTCATCCATCAATAGCCGTGGGTGAAGCCCGCAGGGCGGAACCCACGGAAACAGGCATCCCCCACAAAATCCGATTCTGAAAGAATCATCAATCCGTGCCGTTCCTACAGAACTCCGAATCACGGCGGCATTCCCTGCCCCGGGGTGCCGATTCGCTCCATCCCGGGCTATTCTCTGACGGTACCNNCAGNCNG
>WFMA01000133.1:327-1395 GCA_009177195.1 Bacteroidales bacterium
CGCCCGCAAAAAAAATTCAGGGGGTGGGACAATTTGTGGGTAAATCCCCTCCATCCATGCATTACCTTTGCAAAAAAATCAATCTAATACTAACCCAAATGCGCAACACCGTCCACATCCCACGCCCCCGGCGCGAGGTCNTCATGACCTCCGCGTCCTACACCGCGTCATTCCGCATGTGGCGCGGNTTGCCCTTAACACACCGNCANTCATGTCTAATCGAAATCCTCGAGCGGCTGCGGCACTCCGCCGCCCGCTCACCCCGAGTGTTCATCAACGANCCCGAAGACCGCTACGTCAGCCTCATCGCCGACTACATGCGCTACCTCGACCATCTCTATCCATCAACCCGGGGAGTCCTCATGGACACCTCCCTCAAGCAGGCGCGAGCCGTGGCGCCCTCCACCCGCCTTGTCCACGCCTCCGCGCGCCGGCACTCCGCCATCCGNGGCTACTCCTTCCACCGAGCCGCCCTGCTCCACTGCGACCGCTACCCATGCACCCGCTGGAACGAGGGCTTCGAAAACGCCCTCGCCGCAGCCGTCTCCGGAGTCCCCTCCGCAACGGGCTCATTCGTCATCGTCCATGGCGACTACCGGCGCAACACCCCCTTCCGCTACGCCTTCATCCACTACTCCTCCCTGCGGGACGACGACGCGGCGTTCCTCGCCCTCGACCTCGCCCTCCCCGCCGACTACCGCCCCATGCGCCGCAAGATACCCTTCGGCACGCTCCCCGAAGTCACCTTCGAGGAGTGCATGCCCCCGCGCACCGACGAATACTATCTTCTGCGCGACTACGGCGAATACCGGCGGCTGGCGTTCTACGAATACGAGCGCCGTCAAGCCGCTGAAAAAGAGCGGCAACGGCGCATAAGGGAACAACGCCGCGAGGCGCTCAAAAANATCCCCCGCGACCCCGTCATCCATCCCTTAAACTACAAAGTACTGCCCCGCCAGCTCGACGGCGACACCTTCCACCGCCGCACCGCCCTCCCTCAAACCAAATTATTAACGCCTACGCCCCAAACCGTACGGCGTGCCATGTCACCCGGCGAAGAGCTGACCG
>WFMA01000141.1 GCA_009177195.1 Bacteroidales bacterium
AGATTATAAAAAATGAATGACCATGATTCAAGTAACTTATTTAGACCATAGCGGATTTGCGGTGACTACCGAAAAGGCTATCCTTGTGTTTGACTACTACAAGGATCCCGCCAATGCGTTGCACAAGATTCTTGAGGCTAACCGGGAATTGCCGGTCCTCTTTTTCGTAAGCCACCATCATTCCGACCACTATGCGCCTCAGATTTATGACCTTGCGCAGAATCACAAGCGCGTCTACATCCTCTCCAACGACGTGGACGGCGACCGCATTCCTGCGAAGGACAAACTTTCAATAGCCAATGTGAGCGCCGGCGACGTGATCGACAATTTGCCCGGCGGAGTGAGAGTGAAAGCATTCGGCTCGACCGACGCCGGAGTGAGCTTTGCGGTGACGCTTGCCGATGGCAAGACCATTTTCCATGCCGGCGATTTGAACGACTGGCACTGGAAGGATGTGTCGACCCAGGCTGAGATTGACAAGGCTGAGCGTCATTTCACCACTATTCTCAACCGCATCGCCGAGGATGAACGCGAGTTTTACGTGGCGATGTTCCCGGTTGACGAGCGCCAGGGAAGCGATTTCTCTCGCGGAGCCACGTTGTTCACCGACAAGATCAAGGTGNGCAATTTCTTCCCNATGCACTTCGGCGCNGATTTCAAGGGCGCATGTGACTTCGGCGCCTATATCAAGGACAAAGACACTCGCTGTTTCTGCCTTAAGTCGCCGGGACACTCTGTTGAGCTCGACGGTTGACGCGAAGTCTTTTCAAGATGAAACGAAAAAAAACGGGAGCGACATCCATTGCGGGTGCCGCTCCTGTTATTGTCAGAGTTAAGTGTTTTTCAAGTATCAGTCATCAATTCTTAAGAATTCTCCGGCACGGCTGAATTCGAGATCCCTGCCGTTGGAAAGCTCTATTTCATATTTTGAGCGTTCGACGCTGATTTTCACTATTTTCAAACCCTTGTAGTTCTTAGCCACATAATCGCGAATCGGTTTAAGGATCAGCTCGGCGGGAACAGCCTCGTGTCCGCAGTCGATTTCGGTCCATTTTCCCTCGCTGTCAAATTCGATTTCGAAGCCGTTGACAAGAATCACGTCATACTCGGTTCCTCCAAATGTATGTTTCTCGATTTTGATGTGGCTCACACCGGCTTTGGGGAAGTGGCGCGACAAGGTGATTTGCGCTTCCTTCGGAAGGTCGTTCACGTCTCTCGACACTTTTCCGCGAGCCGACGCCGCTGTCATGCCGGCGATGATTGCGAGCATGATGACAAGTAGTTTTTTCATATTGAGTTGTTTAAATTCATGTTTCAGGCGTGTTATAAAACTAATACGCTTGAAAGCTTGAAAAAGTTTGGCGGAAAGGGGGATTTAACGTGCCGACGACAATCGGCGGCGCATGATGAACGAGGTCACCATCGAAGTGAGCCACCCGATGAGGGCGGTGAGGAGAAAGACGGCTACAAGATCGGTCGCCTCAAGGCGCACGGGATATGCCGTGATTGTCATCGCTTCGTGGTTGCCGCCAAGGGTGATGAAGCCGCCCCATTGCTGGGCGAGACACAGGATGACACCTAGAACGATGCCGGCAACCCCGCCCAGAAGTGAAATGAGCCACCCTTCAAGCACGAATATGCGTGAAATCATTTTCTGCGACGCGCCGAGCGAATAGAGAGTGTGGATATTGGCGTCTTTTTCGATGATCAGCATCGAGAGTGTCGAGATGATGTTGAAGGAGGCGATGATGAGAATGAATGCGAGGAGGAAAAATGTGATCCACTTTTCCACCGAAATCATTTTGAACGACTGTTCCTGCTGCTCGATGCTGTTTTTCACCACGTAGCCGGGTCCAAGAAGGTTGACAAGTGCGGTTTTGACCGCACCCGGTGTGGCTGAGGTCTTGATTTCGATGGCTGTCGCCTCGGTGGTGTAGTCGAGGAGGTTGCGCGACATTTCGAGCGGAATCAGGATGATGTCGGTGTCAAATTCGGTCTGTTCAGCCTGAAACACTCCGCCCACTAAGAGCGAGTCGCTCCGGAAAGAGCTCATGGGGTTGGCGGGATTGATGCGCCCAAGTCGGCGCGGGGCATAGACTTTCAGGCGGTCGATGAAGCCGGGACGGGCTCCAAGCTCGATGGCTGCGCCCACGCTGAGCGTTGCAAAGGAGCCGAGCACGGGGTCGGCGGTCATAAACTGCCCGTCGCTCTTTACGATGCTGTCGATTTGTGTTATCGCAGGATAGTCGGCAGTGACCCCTTTGAGTGTCACGGGCGTCTGTCGGTCGTTGTAGATGGCGAGTCCGTGCTCCTCCACGGTGGGGGCTGCCGCCGCCACTCCGGGTAGCGCGGCGATGAGCCTGCACAGGGAATCGGCATCGGCGATAGTCTTGCCCGCCTTGCTCTCCACTCTCAGGTCGGGCGAAAGGAGGGAAAGGCGCGAGGCGGCGACATCCGAGAAGCCGTTGAACACCGACAATACGCACACAATCGCCATTGTCGCCACGGCAACCCCCACGACAGAGATTCCCGAGATGACATTGACGGCGCTGTGGGTCTTTTTGGACACAAGATAGCGCAGAGCTATGCGAAGTGTGAGCATCGGCAGTGGTGGCGGTTATTCTTCCGTTGCGGCGCTGTCGGGGTGTTCGGTCTTGTCTTTTGCGAGAAGATTGTCGATGTTTTCAAGATAGTCGAGCGAATCGTCGAGGAAGAAGCTCAACTCGGGAGTTTTGCGCAACTGATAGCGCACTTTCTGGGCGAGGTCATAGCGCACGGTCTTGGCGCTCTTGTTGATGCTTTCGAGCAGCTCCTTGCCCTTTTCCGAGGGGAATACTGACAGATAGACGCGGGCGCTGCTGAGGTCGGGCGACACGCGCACCGCACTCACTGAAATGAGCACTCCGTGGGTCTTGGCGGTTTGCTGACGGAATATTTCACTAAGCTCCTTCTGGAGGAGTCGGGATATTTTTGCTTGACGGGTAGTTTCCATAATTTTGGTTATTTTTCGATTAGCTATATACTATGTAAACGCTTAAATCATCACAAAGTTAAAAAAAANTTGGGGGGTGGGACAATTTGTGGGTAAATTTCGGTTTCCGGCATTGTAACTTTGCGAAAAAATCAATTTAATACTATGAAAAACAATCAGCTTGAATTATTGTGCCGACTCCCTAAGCAGGGCGATGACGGCGTTGAGGTTAAAAACTTGAGAAAGAGTGGCGAGCGGCTCGTTCCGGCAGCTGTTCCTGCTGTTGAAACGCCCATGTCGGCGGGGCGGCTCATCGGTAAGCTCGGCGGGAAAACGGTGTTTCTCGACGGCAGGCGGGTGAAACTCGCCGACGCGCAGGGCGAAGTCGAAAATGCCGGTATTTTGCCGGGCGCTTATCGTTGCCATGCGAGTGGCGGCGATTCGATTACGTTCATGACCGAAGCGGGAGCGTGGAGACTGTCGGTCGGCTCTAGCGGCAAGCTGCTCGCCGAGGATTTCACCGCCGAGTTCCCTGCGATAAGGATTGGAGCTTATTCCGAACGGGATTTTTCAGCGTCGACGGCGCCGAGGACGCTTGCGGGTGACTACCGCCACTGGTCGGGACCGCTTGCCGCTGCCGACAGAAGCAGCCTTTCTGCCGACCTGCTCGATGCTTATTCTGAAGCTATGCGCCTGTCGATGGGCGCAGGTTTCTTCGCTCAGCCCGTGGCGGTGTGGTATCGGCTTCTCGATTCCCGGGGAGCGTTGCTTTACCGCTCCGAGCCGGTGGTGGTCACTGCGCGGGGATATGGCGGCGCGGATGCAGTGGAGGGAAGCGTTGCGGTGGAGGGTGGCGTTTACCGCCGCCTTGGGGCGATGACGGTGAAGCTGCGCGGCGTGTCGCTCGGTTATCAGGTGCTCGGGACTGCGGCAGGGAATGATTTGCCATGCGTTGCGTGTGCCGAAATTTTTGTGTCGCCCATGTTCGACCCGGTTGATTATGCCGGGGAGGTCGGCGCCCGGTTCGGGAGCGCCGACGCTACTTCGGGGCAGCTTGGGCTCACTCTGCCGTTCCTTCCCGGGCTTCGCAGGCGCGCGGGCTTGCTGCTCGACCGCCTTGAATCGGTGTCGTCGCGGGTGGCGGTGATTCAGAATCCGTTTTCCACTCCCATGCAGTCGATGATGACGCTCATTGACTGTTCAGGGGCGATCGACGCGCGNCGGGAATCGGCGGCGTTGACAGCTGCGTTGAAAAAGGGTAGCGCGCCGGCTTGGGGCGTTAAGGGCGAAATTTCGTTGCCCCACCGCTTTTCGGCGGGGGCGGTAACGGTGGGTTCCGACATTGTCGCATGGGGCGACATCACTCCGCTGTCGGCGCTTCCCGCAAGGGCGGCATGGCGTGCGGCGAGGGTCGACGCTTCAATGTCGTGGACGGCGGTGACGCGTGTCACAATCGACCGAGGCGACGGATTGGAGATTCTGAGCGTGAGCGAAAGCGGCGCTTCGGGCTGCCCCTTGTCGTTGTCGCCCGTGGCATGCTATCCCCATCCCCGCGCCGTGAGGCTTCAGGTGGTTGTCACCGGGAGCGACGGGGTGACGCGCGGCGCCGATCTCCCTCTCGCGCCTACTCCCGATGGAAGCGGGGCGTGCTACCTCTCGGCTGGTCTTGCTCCTGTCGAGCTCAAGGAGGGCGCGTCGGCATTGTCGCCCGTTGTTAGCCGTCTGGAAGAATCGCGCCACTCGGCTGTGGCAGTTGCGGCTGCCGACGCGCCTTTCGAGCCTCTTGCTGTCGCCGAGCTGTCAACGTGCCGGGTGACGGCGCTTGCTCCGCTTCCTCGTTATGGTAATTCGCTCGACATGGGGCGGCGCCATCTCGCCGTGCTGACCGACGGCGGGATTCATCTTGCGGCGGTCAATCCCTCGACAGGCAAAATTTCATGCCATCTCGTCGACAACTCGGCTGTTGTCGGAGCGGAGGCTGTGGCAGTGACCCCTGCGGGAGTCTATGCGATTGCGGGCGACGCGCTCACTCTGATCGACGGCAACCGTGTCAAGGTCGTGGCGCGGGGCTGCGGCTTCGCCGGGATAGGCTATTCGGCGCGTTATGGCGAGTTGGTTTGCCTCCGCGCCGACGGGGAGCTGTCGGTGATGGATGCCGGCGGAGGGTGGATGACTCTCGCGCTCCCCGATACCGTGACGGGGCTTTGCTCGGCGCCCTCGGGGCTGCTGGCGGCTTGCGATTCGGAAGTCTACAATCTCGACAAGCCTACCGACGCAGTGGTGGAGGTGGCGCTGAGCGTGACTCACTGCCTCAGGGGGCACGTGGCTCCCCGA
>WFMA01000229.1 GCA_009177195.1 Bacteroidales bacterium
ACGGTGTCGGTGGACACGCCCAACCCCACCGAGTACAGTGTGACGAGCTGGCCGACTAAGGGTAAACACTTTGACCTATACAACCCCAGCAAGGAGGGTTATACCTTCGCTGGCTGGACGGGCTCGCACCTGGACGACATCACCGAGAGTGTGACGGTGTACGCCGAGTGGGCAGAGGATCTGGAGTTCACCGCCAACTGGACGGCGAACGAGTCTAAGATCCTGTTTGAGGCCAACGGCGGCAGTACGGTTGAGGACATGACCGGCAAGACCGATGAGGTCATTGAAGACACGAGCATGCCCGAGACCACCAAGGCCGGGTACGAATTTGCTGGCTGGTACGCCAACGAGGATCTGGAGGGCGACGAGGTGACTGCTCTGCCCGCTAAGTACCCCGTGGGCACCACGACCTACTATGCCAAGTGGAGCCTCAACACCTATACCATCGACTATGAGCTGGACGGCGGCACGCCGGGTGTGGCCAATCCCGCCAGCTACACGGTGGAGGATCAGAACTTTGACCTATACAACCCCAGCAAGGAGGGCTATACCTTCGCCGGCTGGACGGGCTCGCACCTGGACGACACCACCGAGAGTGTGACGGTGAACACCGCTTGGGCAGAGAATTTGGAGTTCACCGCCAACTGGACGGCGAACACCGACACGAAGTATACGGTGGAGTACTACCTGCAGAACCTGGCGGACGACGGCTACACCAAGGACGATACCGCCACGGAGGATCTGGAAGGGACCACCGACGCGACGGCCGAGGTAGGCGAGAGCGAGATCAAGACCTTCACCGGCTTCACCTACGATGCTGAGAACGAGAACAATGTGCTCAGCGGCACCATTACGGCAGACGGGAAGCTGACGCTGAAGCTGTACTACACCCGCAACAGCTACACGGTGAACTATGTGTTCGATGAGAAGGCCTACGGCGACGAGGCAGAGAGCTACAAGTACGGCGCGGAAGTGACGGTACAGGCTCTGCCCACCAAGGCTGGCTACACGGTGAGCGGCTGGGCTGTGACCGGCATGGAGGTGGAAGGCGGCCAGCTGGCTGGTGCTGCGAAGTTCACCATGCCCGCCGGCAATGTGACCCTGGCGGCCACCAGCAAGGCTGACGAGGACACGGGCTACACGGTGGAGTACTACCTGCAGAACCTGGCGGACGACGGCTACACCAAGGACGATACCGCCACGGAGGATCTGGAAGGGACCACCGACGCGACAGCCGAGGTAGGCGAGAGCGAGATCAAGACCTTCACCGGCTTCACCTACGATGCTGAGAACGAGAACAATGTGCTCAGCGGCACCATTACGGCAGACGGGAAGCTGACGCTGAAGCTGTACTACACCCGCAACAGCTACACGGTGAACTATGTGTTCGATGAGAAGGCCTACGGCGACGAGGCAGAGAGCTACAAGTACGGCGCGGAAGTGACGGTACAGGCTCTGCCCACCAAGGCTGGCTACACGGTGAGCGGCTGGGCTGTGACCGGCATGGAGGTGGAAGGCGGCCAGCTGGCTGGTGCTGCGAAGTTCACCATGCCCGCCGGCAATGTGACCCTGGCGGCCACCAGCAAGGCTGACGAGGACACGGGCTACACGGTGGAGTACTACCTGCAGAACCTGGCGGACGACGGCTACACCAAGGACGATACCGCCACGGAGGATCTGGAAGGGACCACCGACGCGACNGCCGAGGTAGGCGAGAGCGAGATCAAGACCTTCACCGGCTTCACCTACGATGCTGAGAACGAGAACAATGTGCTCAGCGGCACCATTACGGCAGACGGGAAGCTGACGCTGAAGCTGTACTACACCCGCAACAGCTACACGGTGAACTATGTGTTCGATGAGAAGGCCTACGGCGACGAGGCAGAGAGCTACAAGTACGGCGCGGAAGTGACGGTACAGGCTCTGCCCACCAAGGCTGGCTACACGGTGAGCGGCTGGGCTGTGACCGGCATGGAGGTGGAAGGCGGCCAGCTGGCTGGTGCTGCGAAGTTCACCATGCCCGCCGGCAATGTGACCCTGGCGGCAGCCAGTGCGGCGAACACGGACATCTCCTATGTGGTGAAGTACCTGGAGAAGGACACCAACAAGGAGCTGGCCGGCGAGAAGACGGTGGAAGGCAAGACCATGGCCACGAAGGTGACCGAGACCGCCATTGAGATTCCAGGCTACACGGTTG
>WFMA01000080.1 GCA_009177195.1 Bacteroidales bacterium
GTGATGTTTGTTGAGATCGGAATCACGGATTCCGGAGCATAGGGCTTCGCACAGTTTGCGGGCGATGGTCACTTCTACGGCATTGCCGATGAATTTCTTTTGCTCGGCTTGTGTTCCGATGAGGACGTAATCTTTCGGGAAGCCCATGATTAGTTTAAGCTCGTCGATTGCCAGCATTCGCATCGTGATATCGACAATCCCATACAGAGCCATGAATTCCTTTATCTTTACCGTCATGGGGCTGTCGCTTTCAAATATCTCGATTGCCAATCCGTCTTCTGCTTCGACAAAGAAAGGATGCAATGTCATCAGATAGTGCCATTTNCGATTGGCGGTAATAACAGGAGCGGGCGTGTCAACAGACGAGCCGACGTTGTTGAATGCCGTGTCCATTATCCAATACCGGCAGGTGACGAGCTTCTGCTTGGGGTTGGTCAGGACGGCGGGATTGGGTTGATCGACGCTTGAAAGCTGACCGCCGCCGGAATATTCGTTGGCGATGAAGCTGCATGAGACCATCGAGAGCTTGTCTTTTGTCGTGAGGGTGGGCGCNGGTCGGTCGACNGGAAGGTTGTAGCCGTTGCCGTAGTGAGCCGAAATGAACACGTGGTGGTCTCTTGCCGTGACGGTNCCNGCCGGTCCGTCGAGGGGGATGTTCTTGCTTGCGGGGTGTCCGCTGTATTGCTTGGAGAGGAAGGAGACTTTTGCGATAGCCAGGCGATTTTGACACGCCACTGTGGGGCATGGGTCGTCGAGGGATGGAGGACAGTATTTGCCGGTCTTTTGGTTGACGGAGTTGTATTTTATCATGAAGGCTTCTTTGCCGCCTGCCACGAACTTGACGAGCCCGGCATGGATTCTTTCAAGGGTCTTTTCCGAGAGGGGTTTCTTGCGGTTGAAGATGCTCTCTCCTTCATCGTCCAAGTCGAGGACTTCGCGGACAGGGCGCCAATTCCGCATGTCGTCGAAAAGGCTCTTGTCTCCGTTCTTGCAGTGGGTGGCTTCGGGAAAGACGATGGGGAGACCTTTGCGGGCGAAGATGCCGAAAAACCGTTTGCGGGAGGTGTAGGCTCCATAGTCGGCGGCGTTGAGGATACGATGCTCAAAGTTGTAGCCGCAGCGTTTCACGTTCCTGACCCAGCGTAGATAGCTCTTGCCTTTATCCATGGAGATGGGCTTGCCGTTTTGGTCGACGTCGCCCCATGACATGAATTCCACGACGTTCTCAATCTGAATGTAGTCGGGATTGATGGCTTCGATGTAGCGGAATAGGTGTTCGGCGAGGGTGCGGCTGTCGGCGTCACGGGGTTGCCCGCCTTTTGCGCGGCTGAAGTTGGTGCATTCAAGGGAAGCCCACAGGACGGTAAGGGCTTCGGGATTATCGGCGCGGCAGCGTCGCAGATGGTTGACCAGCGGGGTCAATTCCAGTGTGCGGATGTCCTCGGTGAAGTGCATGGCATCGGGATGGTTGCTTGCGTGTGACGCGATAGCCTTAGCGTCGTGATTGACGCAGGCGATGACCTTAGCGCATTCCTCGCCGTCGAGACGGGCGGTG
>WFMA01000088.1 GCA_009177195.1 Bacteroidales bacterium
AAAATTATGGAAAAACTAAATGCTATTTCTTTTCAGGAGCCAGCACCTTTCGCCATGCTTCCAGCTTCTCCTTAAACTCAACCGCAGCCGCTCCCGACGTAGAGATAATGGTTTATTAGTTTAAATTATTATGGTTAAGATAGTCTTTGATCGTAGGGACATCGCGCGCGATGTCTTCATTGCGATGCCATGAATACATTTCTCTACAAGAATCCAAAATTTTGCAGCCAGTCGTGGAATCCGTTTACTTCGGCAAACTGAGCGCCAACTATATTAATATAGTCGTACGCATAGCTCAAATCCACCTCATATCCATAGCACTCCATCAAATTGGCTATCAGCAATTCAGGTGTCATCATCTCATTAATTTATAGTAATCTCCAATTTAAAATCATCAGTGAGTCTAAAAATAATTGTTTTACCCTTAGCCTCTTCTTCAAAATCTACACACTCATCCAAAACCCTTTTCAAATCACGAGCCTGAGCCTGTCCATTTTTTCTTGGAACATTAGTATTAATTACTTCCAATCTAAAACTATAAGTTTGTCGATCTCCAACACCTTCAAACTTTGACCTACTAATAGGAATCTCTCCTCCTCCATTTTTAATAGTCTCTATAATTTTATCCAAATTCTCTTTCCAGATTTCTACATACAAATTACTGTTTCTACTCATAACAATTATATTATATTTGGTTTACGATTTCTCAATTCTTTCAATTTCTTTCTAAAATCTCTATTAACTTCATTATAATTCTTTTCAATATTAATAGGAGGATTAAGCTTCTCTATCAGCTTGATTTCGAACTTTTCATAATCCTTATTTTCGCAATAGTAGAAGATAAGATTTTCTTTCATCCAATCCGTCAATTTTTTCTCATCTACCGGATTGAATTTAGTCTTTTTATTCTTTTTTATTTTTTCTGGATCCTTATCCCGCCAAATAGGAGTATATTCGAATAAGCTACCTATACTTTTTCTTAAAGTTGATTGCCCCGCATTATTTCCCAAATGCTTCGTTCTAATTCGGTCATATAAATTTCTCCTATCCGTTGCAACGCCAGTATAAATAACTCTTTGATTATTGTAAAGTTGATATACCACATTAGCCCCAATACCGGGCAAATTCTTCCCATCACGAATGGTTACGATATAATTCCCCGGCTCTTTAGTAATTTCTCCCGCATCATCTTTTGATGGATCAAATTCTTTGAATTTTAGATTTTCCATAATTTTATTGTTTTTGTTTGTTTTGCTGCAAAGATAGGAGGGCAGAACGACATTGCGTGTCGTCCTGAAAAAGAATTGCGCTATTTTTTCAATTATTTTGCTTACGTGGCTCATGGGTTGGCACATTAATTTTCACAAATGCAATGGCTGACCCCCTCGACATCGCCTCTCTATTAAAAAACAAAAAGTGTGAGGGTCGACTATCTATTTCGTTAGAGGCTCTGGTAAACCCGAATGTAAATAGACAATATCCTCACACTTGGAGCGTATGGCGTGGATATGCCTACACTTCAAGTGACGAGAGTGTTGCTCATTTCCTTACATTCGTGAAAATTTACCAGACTTTCTAACGAAGGATAGTCACACTTTCATCAAAACAATTTTGCCGACCTCCGTCGGTCAATGCAAATATAACCAATCCGGGTGAGCCAACAAAATATTTGTGAGGATATTGTCCTTATTGCTATTCGGCGCTGCGATCGGGAGCGTTACGCTTCGCCGCCCCGACACACACGTCATGGATGCGGTCGCGCAACGATTGAGGTTTGATCACCGTCAGCGAGCGGCTCCGCGACAGCAACGCCATCACGAAATCATTGGAGATGCGGAGGTTCAACCTTATGCGGAACTCGGCGGGAGTGTCGACAAGCACCGTCTGCGACGGATGAAGCGGCACCCGCTTGAGGAAACTACCGTCGAGAGCGTCATAAGAGAGTTCAATCTCCTCTATCGGGACCGNCGGATCATTCCATATACCGTAACANCTGTCGAAAGCGCTNCGCGGGTCAAATGACTCATCCCGCTTAAATGTATCNTCATCGTCGATCACCAGATTTTCAATGCGGTCAATGCCAAAAACTTTAAACCGCCCCTCATGGGTGCCAATCACATACCACCGCTGCTGATCCTCTTTCAAAAAGTGAGGGTCTATGCGATAATGCTTCACCGCGCCGTCATAACGCACCAGCGTGTAGTCAAACTCTATGCTGTGCCGATTCTTGATCGCCTGCAGTATCGGATAGATATTCACGCTCCCTGCCGGACGGTGGCGCTCGGCAAAAACATAGCGGCTCAATTCCGAGTCGGGATTNATCGCCGTCAGAAGGTCATANTCCGAAATCAGCTTCTCNTAGCGNTAAGCNGCTTCAGCGTTTTCATCTTTAAACTCNTTAATATAATAGCCCTTGATGCGGTCACACTTGATGTCAACACCCATCAAAGTCCTTATATTGGCAAAATCGCGCTGCAACAGCTTCATCGCCGCGCTCCTATCGGCAGAAAAACCATATCCCCTCCACTCACATCTGGAGCGAACACAGTCAATAAGCTCGTCAGGAGTCATATACCTCCCGTCGCGCAAGCTTTCTACGATGATGCCATATCTTGTAAGTCGTTCTAATGTAGATTTCATACCGCAAATATAATCCCCCTCAACGACAANTCCCGTCGCCCTAATACCCAATCAACAAAATTCCTTTCAATGGCAACTGCAACCTGTTTGATATATAGAGAGTTTCCAAAAAGGTGAAACAGCGTTCAAAGTCATCGTGATTTCTATATTTATTCCGAACCGCCAAGACCAGATATTCGACATCAAACATCATGCATGCCTCAAAAATATCTTTCAAAAACTGATTATTCTCAGTCGCCCTTCCTGCTTCAACTTCAACCACGATTGACCCGTCACTGCTTATCGCATCAGCATGAAAAGCCTTGTCGATCTCATTGTTCTTACCGAATAAAACCGGCACATCTATTCTTAAATCCATTGCCTTTCCTTTCTCCACTGAAAATCCTATATTCTCAAGGAGCGGACGCAGCTTATTTAAAACCGCATTCGATTCCAACATGTTATTATCGGATGAAATATCATGCTCCACAGCTTTAAATGCGTCTATAACCGATTTCATCGAGGCGTTTACGCCACGTGAACGGGGAAAAAATTGGAATCTTATCATGGGTCGGCAATTTTATTACGATGAAATTATTCTAATACTCTAAACGAGGGGGGATGATTAGCGTTTGAGCCAGTATTGGCGCTCGGATGCATCCATGCGTTCGATGGCATAGCGGAGGGTGGTGCGCGACATGGACCTGCAGTGCTCGTCCAAGAAATTGCGCAGCGTGTCGATGTCACGCTTGCCCACCTCCCTGAGCGTCCAGCCTACAGCTTTGTGTATCAGATCATGCTTATGCGGCAACAGCTTGCGCGCGATTCTNAGAGTGTCGTCCATCTGACCGGCGCGNATAAACTCCAGCGTAGTCACCATCGCAATGCGCTGCTCCCACAAATCGGCGCTTTCAGCGAGCCGGTCGAGAATTTCACGCTCCAGGCATCGTTCCGTCGGGAAGCGGGTAAAGCATCCACCANCCCAAAATGTATTCNCATGACAGGTCGACNAGATCCCAGTTATTGGCGCGGCACGCATGCTTCAGAAAAAACTCCGCAAGTTCCCGGCGCCTATCCGCTCCCGTTGTCAGCGGCTCGCGTCGCCGCGGCAACGCAGCCTTCATCTCCTCAACAACAAGCAGAAATCCGCACAGCCTCACTTCGTGCCATTCCGAATAGAGCAATTTCTCAATTTCCTCAAGCGACACCTTTCCACGCGCCTCCTTGACAACGCTCCGCGTTTGCGGCACCNTAAGTCCGAGGAAACGGTCACCCTCTCCATACTCCCCCTTTCCGGTCTTGAAAAATCGGCACAGGACTTCACGCTGACCGTCATCCTTCATCGAGCTGAGGGTTTCGATTATATCTTGAGCTGCTATCATTGTTGATTATTGTTTTCTTTCTGATTTTTACGGTAAGCCGACGGCGACATCTTCCGCGACGCCTTAAAGCATTTTCCAAAATAGTTAATGTCCGAGAATCCGCACTCAATCGCTATATCGGTGATCGACTGCTCGCTTTCGGCAAGCAGCGACGCTGCCCTGTTGAGCCGGCTCTCCTTGATGAAATCGGCGGGAGTCACGCCAAGCAACGATTTCATCTTGCGATTCAAGCTGCTGCGGCTTGTCGCCGTGTGAGCCGCCATTTCGTCAACGCCGGCGTCGGCATTCCCCATATTGTCGTTCACAAATTCCATCACTTTCCGCATGAACACCTCGTCATCCTCGCTAAGCAACTTTCCGGGAGGCGACAGTTGTCCGGTCTCGGAATCGGAGCCGGCGTTTCCTGCCGACTTCTCCATGAGCTCCATGTAAGCGTCAAGCAGCTCACGCTGCTTTCTCTTTATGCGGCGTATGTAGGTAATCGTAAACAGGATGCCCCCCGCCACAGNCAACGCAAACAACACGTAAAGACAATAGGCGAGCGGAGTTTCCCATATCGTGGGCGTAACCACGATAACAAGCTCTCTGACACTGTCGGGACGATTGCCTGAACTGTCGGTAGAACGCACCTTCAAGCTGTACTTTCCCGGCGCAAGATCCAGAAATGTCACCGCCCTCGTGTTGCCAAGGTCATTCCAACCGCTCTCGTCAACACAAAAACTATATCTTATGTTTTCAGCCGCTCCATAGCTGAGCGACGAGAATTTTATCGTCACATTGCGTTCGTCAGGCTTAAGAACAAGCGTGTCGGTTCGTGCCGAGATAAGGCTGTCGGGACGGTTCTGAAGCGAAACGGCAGTGAAAACCAACGGAGTCGAAACGCTCTTCTTGNGCGTCATCCTGTCAAAATCAATAACCAGCGCCCCCGACTCAAGCCCTATCAGCCACTTATTATCCTCANGCCGCAATGGGCGCGCGTCGCTGAAGTGCATATCNCNNTNCNAGNANNACGACGGCANACGAGATAATCCCCCCACTCTCCGGGTCGATATTATAAATTGCATTCCCGCTCAGAGTCCACACGCTCCCGTTGCGCGAATCAACAGCAAGCGCATAGGCAACGTCATTGGGCGCTCCGGCATAAGAATTAAATCTCCTGAAATTCGCCTTGCCGTCCAGTGCGCTCTGCCCCGGCGCCAACATGTTCACACCATCGCTTTCAGTTGCAACAAATATGAGCCCTTTAGAATCAGGCTCCACGTGCATAGCCGCTATGTTGCCAAGCGACTCCGCTCTGCCCGGCTCCGTGACATGAAGCACAAACGCAGTCTTCTCAAACTCTCCATTCCGGGGCAATCTGAAAGCCAATACTCCTCCGGTGGTAGCGGCAAGCGCCATCGAGTCGCCCACTATAGAAATATCGCGCACGCGTTTCGCCGCTGACGGATAACCCGCCATAGCGCCCAGATGGGTAAATTTCGGTTTTTCATCACCGGGCGACGTCACGCAATCCACGCCCCCGCCCATCGTGGCGATCCACATTCGTCCTTCGGAATCAAACTCAATGTCATACACGCCTTCCGCAGCCGGAGCCTCATCGGTCAATCCCGACTTGCCGAAAGGTTTAAAATTATCCACATCAAATGAACCGTCACCTCTTGCCGTGAGGCGAAACAGACCGCCCGGCTTACATCCAAACCACATATTCCCATCCTCATCGCCGGCAATACTATAGACACTCGCCCCGAAAGCGGCAAAATTGTCATGGAGCCTGCCGTAACAGTCAAGATACTTCGGAGCCTTGTCGAGAGCTGCATAACAAGCCACAGCCTCCCTGTCGCTTATCGAAACCCACGTTCTCCCCGCAGCGTCGCGATAAAACGCCC
Source organism: Bacteroidales bacterium (assembly GCA_009177195.1). Classification (GTDB taxonomy): domain Bacteria; phylum Bacteroidota; class Bacteroidia; order Bacteroidales; family Muribaculaceae; genus Muribaculum. The sequence continues at coordinate 5,888 of WFMA01000088.1, forward strand.
TCATCACCGACTCATCAGATTGAGGCACTGTCGAATAAGGCAGTTCGCCAATAGTCAGGCAATACGCTCCCAATCCGCTTCTCACCCATATATTTCCCTGAGTGTCGGTAAGAGCATAGTAAAACGTCCCTCCCCTTTCATCAATAGAAGCGACATGCTCAAGCGGCTCATTTCTCGAAGGAGCCGACAAAACATCGCCCTTTCTTGTGATGACCCATGCCCTGCCTGTAGAATCGGAACGGGAATATATCAGNTCCTCATGCTTGTAAGGAGGGNAATCCCCCAGCTTGCGGTTTCCGAGGGAAAAATAACGAAACTTAGGCTTAGCCGCAGTTATCGACGCCGATTCCACCGGCATCGAGTCAGCCATCACAATAAATCTCCCGTCGGCACAGCCAAGCACCGTGTGGCCGTCATCAGTCGAAAGAATCTGGCTTATGCTGAATTTATCATTGAATTTATTTTCAAGCCGGGAGGTTATATCATGGAAACGATAAGTAGAAACGTCAAATAACAGAATCTTATCGTCGATACGACACCACAGGTCACCGTCAGCCGTCAATTTCAAATCGCCGATACGATCGGAAAAAGCCCTCGCCTCGTCATCAACATGAGGACGGATGCGATCAAATTTATATCCGTCAAANCGGTTTAGCCCGTTCCAGGTGGCAAACCATAATATCCCGTCCCGGTCCTGAGCTATCTGCTTCACACGCCTTTCCGACAGTCCGTCATACTCGTCATAACGCTTCACGCGGCAAAACGGCACAGCCACCGCATGAACCACGGCGGCGGCAACCATGACTAGCAACAGGATGGAGCGTTTCATAGTCACAAATATAGCGATTCATAATATAAAAAGCAAGCCGGAATGCGTCACTCGCGACGCATTCCGGCACTGGTCAAATTCTATTACTAACCTTTTTCTTAAAACACTACTTTCTCTATCCTGCAGTTTCCGTCGGGGTAAACGCGTTTCACTATGTTCACACCCTTAACCGGAGAATTCAACCTATATCCATTGAGATCATAAACCTCTGTAATTATTCCGTCGCCATCAGCTGCTACGGCTTCAATCCCTGAAGACACACTGACAGCAGCCTTCTGGCTCAGACCGCCAAACTCATTTACAGCCTGAATCATGAACGGCTCGTCGGCTTTGCCTGTATTGACATTCATCGACGCTTCGGTAGTGAACCCTATCACTTCCTCGCCGCGGGTCACCAGGTAGCAGATAGCATAGGGAACAGNTTCCCAGGTGATCATGCCGTCCTTGAGAGTTGCCGCCGGAGCTGCGCAAGCCTCAGTCTTAACTTCGGGATCCCAATTATCATCGCCCGAAAGAACATTCTTGATCGTGTATTGAGCGGCTTCCTCATCAGTCAGGGAATTCTTGGCTTTGCCATACACCCTCTCTCCATTCTCCACCTTATAATAGGTGTCACGGCGCTGCGAAAGGTCAAGCAAGTTCCCGTTTGCGTCGGTGGTGTTCCAATCAGCCCACAATGAGGGCAGACCGCCCATTGTTTCATACCATCCGGCGGCAGGTATGGTGACCTCCGCGCGAGTGTTGAGGAACACTGTCTTGGGAGAGTTATGCCAGGGACGTCCAAGCCATATATCAGTTTCCGAGGGCACGCCCGGTGCGGTGATGACGCAGTTGTTGAACACGTAGCCCCACTTCACGTCCTCGCTGTGGGAGGGCGCCACGATATAGCCGCCGCTCTTGCGGTTGATCAACAGAGTGTCACCTTCGAGATAAATGTTACCGCTGTTATAGATGAAGTCCACAGCTCCCTCGATAAGAGAGTTTCTGACAAACGCACGGTAATTTGAAGTCGACGGAGTGATCCATGTGTCCTGATAAGAGAGCATCGCCACATTGTTGAAAATAGTGCGGTCGCCCGTTGTGTTCAAGGCAAGCGCCTGAGGACCCATCTGCTTCTCATGTCCATAAGAATTTTCAAGAGTGATATTTTCAAAGAAGCAGTCATTGGCATTAACCACCACTGTTGCGCCAACGCTCACGTGGAGAGCGTTCTCTCCGCCACACAACTTATCGTCGAGAATCACCGCCTTGTCACGGTCCTGACCGATAATGTGGAGATAGGGCTTGTTGGCGGGAATGTTCACGTGCTCGTTGTAATTGCCGTTCTTAACAAAGATGAGCCAGGGCTTAACTCGTCCCGCAGGAGCAGCGTCAATAGCAGCCTGCACCGATTCATAGTCGCCGCTGCCATCCTTTGCCACCACTGCGTCAAACAATCGCGCTTCGGGCTGAACTCGCTCCATGGTGGTGAATGTCAGCTCCACGCCGGCAAACTTGTTGCCGCTGCGGTCAACGATAGCTCCCTCGGGAACAGTGAAGGTATATTCAGTGGCATATTTCAAGCCTGAATATTTGTACACCACATTTTTGCCGCTGATGGTCGGAGCGATCACCTCGCCGTTGAGAGTGGCGTCGCCGCTGCCTATTTTTATCTTCTCGTCAAAGTTGAGCACGATTGAACCGGTCGCAGAAGCTCCTGTCGACTTGTCGGCGGGGATTGAGTTTACGAGCTTGGGAGCGATTTCGTCATTTGCGGCATCCTTGTCGGCAAGAACGAAAATCTCGGCTATAGAAGTGCCGTCATAATCGCTTGTCACGCCGATCTTGTCAGATGTGCGATCAGGCATGAAGCGAATATACACGCGTTCCTGATCGTTGACTGCGGCGGGAAGGTCAAACTCCTCGCTGTCCCAGCCGCGAGCCGGCGGATTGTAGGTACCGAATTTTGTGAACGTAGTTCCATCGGTGCTGTACTCGGCATTGATCACCGAATAAGTATTATAGTCATCGCCGATAGCTGCCGACAATTTCAGATTCGAGTAGCCCTTTGACGAGAATGAGATTTCCCAATACCACTCCTCGGTAAGATATTTCCAGATGCGGGCGGCATACTTTCCGTTTTCCTGCCCGTTGGAAATTCCGCGGGTAAGCCATGAAGTGGTAGCGCCCGATGCATTGCGGAGGCTGAGCATTCCGGCATTGTCGCTCTCATCCTTATAGTCGGCTGCGCGCTGGCTTGCCGGCTGGTCATAATACAGGTCCCAACCTACGATAAAATCGGCTGCCGAGAACGAAGCGGTTACATCCTTGTCGCCGTCCATCACTAATTCACGCTCAGCCGAGGTCGAGTTGTCGTCCCAATTGCTGAAAGTGATGATGCGGTTGTTAAGAGCGGTGAGCTTCACATCGGTACCCTCCTCATAATGATGCACGCCATTCACCACATTGCCCGCAGGCATGAACTGCACGAGATTCTTGTTGGCGCCACCCTCGATAGTGAGATTTACGGCATACACGTTTTTCTTATCATATACCGCCTTAAGCACGGTGTTGGCGGTAAGCTCAAATGAATAGGGGTTAGCTTCGGAAACGGTTTTACCGTCGCCGTCGACCCACTCCTTGAAATGATAGCCGAAATTCTCGGTTGCCGACACTGTGATTCTCGTCCCTTCGTCAAACTCCGCTCCGGCAGGATTGCTTGAAACGGAACCGGCATCGGGAGTGCCGAGAGAAACGGCAAGAGTATAAGCGGGAACCGCCTCAATTTCTCCGCTTACGTCGCCGGTCACTACGAAATCGGCAAACGCATATTGCTTGTTAATATCAAGATTCTTGACATATATTTTCAATATCACAGGATTGCCAGTGGCAGGAATATCAGTCACTGAATACTGGCAATCAGAAAAATAAGGAGCCTCCTTGGTCAACTGAGGGGTAAATCCGGCGACAAGAGTCTGTGTCGCTTCGCCGTCAGAAATAATGGCATCGAAATTTCCACCCCCTGTGCCCACTCTACTTGCTTTAAAGCCCACTGCGGTCGGTTTGAATTTCAAACCTTTCTTCGGAACGATCGTAAGAACAAGGGCGTTAGCGTCATTGTTTTCCGATGTTTTTTCTACCGGCTGGAACTGGGTGCGCAAAGGAGCGTCGCCGTCAGCGCGCGTACCTTTCATTTCAAGAAGCGAGCCATAGGAGAATTCTGCCACCGAGAAAAGTCCGTCGACCGAAACCTTTGCTTTCGTATCGCTCTGCTCGGCATTACGCATCTCCCACGAGAGAGTCACGCCATTATTATTGACAGCAGCCCCTTCACCGGTAATGGTGAGAGTGTTGAGATTCCAGTTTGTGGGCTTCACTCCGCCTGTGCCGGCTATGAGTCTCACAATCACCTCGGGTTTATTGTTGGCTGAGATAGACACTGATTGTTTATTGTAGGTCCACCAAGTAGCTGCGGTCGACTTGCTTCCCGCGTCAAACCATGTAGCGCCGCCGTCGGTCGATACCACAGCCTCTATAGGCGACTCGGCGTTGTTGCCCGACGCAATCTCATAGTTTACCGCTATATTCTATATCCGGTAGTGGGGAACTTCACCTCGTAATACACGTTGTGCTTCGACGCATCGGTAAAATCAGTTATTTCATTCGGGTCGCTATTCTCAATTCTGAGCACGTGATTCTGATAACCTTCACACATCTGCCAATAGCGTCCTGCCGACATGGCTGAAAGAGAGTAAGCGNTCTTGTCGCCGACACACTCGTCGGGCAACACTACGGGAGCGGCGGTATTGAACCATGTAACAGGCACCTGAACGAACTCGCCGCCATTAGGTGTCAGTTTCACAATCTTTCCATCGCTTTCCGATGTCTGTTCATAGCCTCCTTCAAATGTCCAGGAAGCCAAAGTGGTCTGTGCCGACAACCCCGGAGCCAAGCAACCGATGACGACAAGCAGCCACGTCTTGAAAAACTTATTCATTGCGTAAATCTATGATAATGATAAAAGGGTTAAAAAATCATTTTTGATACCTTGGTCGAGCCGTCGGCATAACGGTTGTTCACTATGTAGAGCCCTTTGCCCGGCTCGCTGACGCTCACACCGTCGAGAGTGTAGTACTCGGTATTGACAAGCTCCGCGTCGGCTATTGCCGTTGCGATTGAAGCGTCGCCGCTTGCGTCCATGGCATAACCGTGGATTTTCACATCCGACAAGCAGATAGTCTTCCCNTTAGCCGCCGAAGTGTACCATGGATAGAAACGCAGCCTCAGGGAGTNTCNGCTCNCAAGCGAAACTACAGGAGTNTCCTTGACATACTGCATATTGTTTGCCGCAAGGGCGCTCGGATTATAAATCATCTGCGGATTGGAAAAATCATCCTCAGTCGAGTAATACACTTTAACGCGCATGCCGTTGCCGCCGCAACCACACAGGAAGAAACTAATCTCGTCGATTTTCAACGTGGTCCCCTCCATCGCCTTTACCCCAAACTCGATATAACGGGTACTCACCTCGTCGATTTCGCCGGCAGGCCACGCCTCGCCTTCGATCACATTGCGCTGGGTCTTGCGCGAAGCTTCAAAGCCTGTCCACTCAGGCCACACGGTATTCGCATTCGGATTGGAATAGCGCTGAAGCTGCATCCCCTGATACACCTCGGGCAGAAAATCCACCGGACCGGTCACCGCGCACTCGGCGTCATTCTCAAGCCGCCAATAGGCGCTCGCTTCCTGACCCCCGGAAAGAGTCACGGCAGTGGCTGTGACGGGGATTTCAGTCTTTTTGCCTCCAGCCTCGATAGTGATTGTCTCGGTCAATTCTCCGTCACGGTCAAGCGGCATCGCTGCATAAAAACGCTCGATCACGGTTCCACTTTCGTAGGGGATAGTGACCGTTTGGCTCCACTCATTGTTATCGGTTGAAAGGGTCAACGAGCCTGTTGCCGAGAGCTTGACTTCGCCGGCGGCGGGAGTGAGATCGAAGCCGCTCACCATGAACTCGCGGGAAAGAGTCTGCCCCCTATAGCCCGAACCAAGATCGGCATTTGTCGGCGACACGCTCAACTCGCTTGTGAGATTGATATATTCCGCCATCAAGCCGGCATCCTTGCACAACTGGGCGAAACGCCGCGCGATCAAAGCCGCTCCGGTGGCGCTTAGGTGGGTCGAGCCGTCGCCGTCGCCAAGAATATCGTGGCAATCCTTGTCGCCATAGCTCAAATAAAGATCGGCGGTAGCGGTGGTGAGGTCCACAAACGGGACGTCCATCTCCTTTGCCACCTCCTGCATCTGATACACATAGTCCATCGAATGGTCATCGGCGCCCACTTTTTGAGAAGTAAGGATTCCGTCGGCGGTCAGTTTGGAAAAAGAGTCGCCCAGGTCATGCTTTCCGTTGCGGCGAATGGTATTTCCTGAGAAATACATGCGGCATATAGCTCCGCAAAGTATCGNCGNGNANNCCGCCTCGCGCGTCTCGTTGACATATTTGCGCAGATACTCCTTGTAGGTTCCCGAGGGGGTGGTGCCGCGGTAATCGGTTTTTGCCGCCTCATCGGCATTGCCTATTGAAGTNTAATATTCCTTCAGCTCGGTGCCGTCCATCCCCTGGGTCTTTTCATCATTATGGGCAAACTGAATCACCACGTAGTCGCCCGGCTGAAGCTGCTTCTTGACCGAAGTCCAAAAAGCCGCCTCCTCATAGANACTCTTGCTTGAGGCTCNGGCTTTAGCGCGGTTGTTGANCTCCATCCCGTCAAAGAACTGCTGAAGGNACTGACCNCATCNGCGAGTCNTCGTTTTCGACTCGTCATAGGTCTGCATCATGCTGTCGCCGATTTTCTCGACCTTCTTTGCCGCGTCAGATTGTGACGACGCTCCGATAAGCGCGGCGGCAATGATAAGTGAATTCAAAATTTTCATGGTGCAATATGTTTTTACTGTGTTAAGTCATGAAATTCGATGATGCAAAATTATCGCATCCCCATCCAAAACAAGGGTAAAAACGATTCAATTTAATGGTAAAATTGAGCCAAACCCATGATATATTGCCGCTTTAACCCCATTCTGGCTGCTATCGGTCAAGATGGCTCAGATTTCTGAGAAGCCCGGCGAGCTTGGCGCGTTTAATGGCGGAATGACGGAAGATGGAGTTGAATTTTTCAGGAGTGAGCCGGCTTATCGCTTCCCGGTCGAGACGAAGAAACTCTTCGGAAGGGGCAAATTCGGTAATTCCCGTGGGAGCCGCATTCCTGTTGTGGGGACAGACTGACTGGCATTCGTCACACCCGTAAATGTGACCGCCCAGCTTCACACCGGCATCAAACTCGCCCCTGTGTTCGATCGTAAGATAGGAAAGACAGCGGCGCGCGTCGACGCTGCCGTCACCTCTCAGCGCTTTTCCGGGACATGCGTTGACGCAAGCCATGCAATCGCCGCAGCTCAGGCGGCAAGGCTCGTCGGGAGAAAACTCGACCGTAGTAAGAATTTCACCGAGAAAAAAGAACGAGCCCTTTCCGGGAATGATGAGCTGATTGTTTCTGCCAATGAAACCGAGTCCCGCCTCACGCGCCCAGTAACGCTCGCGCAGAGGAGCCGTGTCGACACACACCCTCGTCACCCCGCCGAATAGCTCGCGCGTTATGGCGGCGAGAAGCTCAAGGCGTTCCCTCACCGCTTCATGATAATCCTTACCGTAGGAATAAAGGGCGAATTCAGGCAGAGAACTATCGCGCCTCACGGCGGGATAATAATTGAACGCGCACACTATGATGCTCCTGGCGCCGTCGAGCAACAGTCTCGGGTCTTCACGCACGTCATGATAACGGTCCATATAGCTCATGCCGGCATTGCAACCGTCATCGATCCATCGGCGGTATGCCGCAGCGGCGTCAGCCGAAACCTGCCTCGCCTGAGCTATGCCAAGCTCCGTAATGCCCAGTTCACCGCAATAGCGGCGAAGGGTGGCGCTACATGGGAAGAGTTGCAAACTCATAGCCCTGCTCTTTCAACCACTCGATCGCTCTCGGCAAGGCGTAACGCAGATTGCGCTCAGCCTTCAATGAGTCATGAAACACTATTATCGAGCCTTTCCTTACAAAACGCTTCACGTTTTTAAGCACCTGCTCGCCGGTGAGCTTCTTGGAATAATCGCGCGTCACCAGGTCATACATCACTATATTGAAATGCTCCTTGATGACCTTAGCCTGCCCCCAGCGCATAAGACCGTGGGGCGGACGGTAAAGCGAGCTGTCGATAAGCTCGTCGGCGCTCATTATGTTGCGCAGATACACTCTTGAACGCTCCTTAAATCCTTGAAGGTGGTTCATGGTGTGGTTCCCCCAGCTGTGTCCCCGGCGTTTAATCTCCTCCAGGAGGTGGGGATTTCGTTTCACATTGTCGCCTACGAGAAAGAAAGTCGCCTTCACCCCGTAATGGTCGAGAAGGTCCAATACCCAAGGAGTCACCTCAGGTATAGGACCGTCGTCAAATGTGAGATATACCACCTTCTGCTTCTTGCGCTTTATGCGCCATATCGCTTCAGGAAACAGGATGCGATATATGAGCGGCGGGCGCTCGATGAATTTCAACCGGGGCAATAATTTCATCACTGTCGCTTCTGAGTTCCCTGAAAATAACGGGAGAAGTTCACACCCTCACCTTGCAATTTTTCGATGAGAGCCTGAGCGTCGCCGCCCATTTCGGCATAAGAATGAATCAGAGAGATGAAATATGTGTCATATATATACCGGTCGGTCAGTGTAAGCGTAGAGAACTGCGACGGAGTGAGACGCTGGAAGTAGAGCACATACTGCTTGTGGCGGTCAATTTCATCTTCCAGAATCTGCAACGCCTTTTCGTGATCAGCCTCGTTTCCGGTCACATCGCCGATACGGTTATACAGGTTGGCGAGCTGATTGCCCAGCGGAACCATGAGCGGAGAGGTGTAGACGGGGAGTTTCTCCATCATGAGATCCACAACCTCCTGAGCCTTCGCATAGCGATCAGCTGAAAAAGCCTTGAGCTCGGCGACTTTAGCCGCGTCCATCGACGCGCTGTCGCTTTCGAGAGTCATCTCGGCAACCACCCCTTCATTGTAAAGAGCCGTTGCAAGGTCCACCATCGTGTTGCGGGTGGTGTTGACCATGCGACGTATCGTCTCGTCGAGATATATGTCGTCAGCCGACTCGGCGCGGTCCAAGCCGCCCCACTTGAACTTGTTGACGATGTTGTCATAGGCGCGGTCGGTGTCCACTGCGATGTGATATTGGTCATAATCCTTGTTCAGGAACGGAGTGACCTCGTTAGCCATACCGGTCGAGCGCATGTAGGGCGACAGATTCAGGTAATAAGACTCAGGCACCGTCATTGCGAAATAGATGGGTCGTTGCCATCCGTTGGCGGCATTGGTGGCGAGCATGTCGAGAGCGAGCACGTTGCNCAGTCGCAAACCGCCTTCAGCCTCGTCGCGCTGATCGGCATCGATATATTCCGCTACGGCGGGGAGCTCCTGCTCGGTGATTCGTCCCGATTTCAGCAGCGCTTCCTTGTCGACAGGAATATACATGTTGGGATACTTAAACTCATACAATCCCCAGTCATTCTTGTTGGCGTCGTCGGAATAAAGAGCCTTCAGAGCCGCCAGCACGTTGACCTTCGTGGTGTCGGGAGTGAGATAATAGTTGAACTGGCGCTTGTCATGAGCGTAGAGGTCGGAAGTGGCAAGCATGTCGATCGGAGCGGCGTCATAAGAGGGCAGCTTCTGCTGGTCGGCATACCAGTCGGTAGTCAAGTAGGACATATTTACCACTCTCACGTCGGTGCGGTAGCCTTCCACCTCCTGAGCGTACCAAAGCGGGAAGGTGTCATTGTCGCCGTTGGTGAAGATGATAGCGTTTGGCTCAAGACTCGACAGGTAGTTCATGCCGAAGTCGCGTGTCGTGTATCTGCCGGCGCGGTCATGGTCATCCCAAGTCTGCGACACCATCTGGAGCGGCACAAGCACGCCGATCACGGCGGCTATCGACGCTGCGACAAGTGAAGTCTTGCCGTTTCCAGCTTTGTTTTTCTTCTCGGAATAGTTCTTGATGAGGTTCCATATTCCGGCAACGCCCATACCCACCCATATAGCGAAAGCGTAGAACGAGCCGGCAAACGCATAGTCGCGCTCGCGGGGCTGGCTCGGTGTCTGGTTCAGGTAAAGCACGATTGCGATACCGGTCATGAAGAACAGGAACGCCACCACCCAGAACTGCTCNATGCCGCGCTTGGAAATGAACGACTGCCACAGCAAGCCNATGATACCGAGAATCAACGGCAGCATGAAGAACACGTTGTGCCCCTTGTTGCCGCTNCCGAGCTCGTCGGGCAGCAGNGACTGGTCGCCGAGACGCAAGTCATCTATAAACGGTATGCCCGAAATCCAGTTGCCGTGGGTCACCTCGCCATTTCCCTGAATGTCATTCTGCCGTCCGGCAAAATTCCACATGAAATAGCGCCAATACATGTGATTGAGCTGATAGTTGAAAAAATAGCGTAGATTTTCAAGGAAAGTGGGCTTGATCTTAGTGGTCATTCCGGCGGGATACACGCTGCCGTCGGGCGAGCGGTAGGGATTCACCTGAACGGGGGTTCCGGTCATTCCGGTCCACTCCTTGTATTGCGAAGCGAATTTTCCGTCATACATTCTCGGGAAGAGCATGTTAAGCTCCGGATTCATCACATATTCGGTCTTGTTGCCGATCACCTCATAGCGGTCGGGTTCGTCGGGAGAGCTCTTTACGGTCTTGCCATAGAGAGTCTTGCCGGTCTTTTTCACAGCCTGGGGGCGACCCGTGCCGTCTACCTCATAGACGATTCCCGAGTTGAACGTCTGCCCGTAGAACAAGGGACGGTCGCCATACTGCTCGCGGTTAAGGTAGGAGCTCAGGGCAAACACATTGTCGGGAGCATTCTGGTTCATTGGAGTGTGAGCCGTCGAGCGGATGAGCAACAATGCGTAGGAAGAATATCCTATAAATATCACGAATATGCTTAGGATAACCACATTGAGGATTCTCACCGGCACACGCTTCATGAAGTGGAACAGGTAGACACACAAAGCTGCGATAAGCACAACCGGAATCCACAGGCTGTCGCCGATGAACGGTATGCCCGAAAGCACGATCGTAAGCAGCGCCGACACCTTTATCTTCATGGCGCTGNGCTGGCTGTAGAGCTCATAGATGCTCCAGCCCATAACGCCGAGGAGAATCACGGCATAAATCAGGGTGCCCATATTGTAGCTCATGCCGAGCACGTTGACACAGAGCAGCTCAAAATACTGAGCTATTTCGATGAAGCCCGGAACAAGTCCGTAAAGAATCAGCCCCACGATGACAAACGACACTCCGAGAGCTATCAACGACCCCTTGGCAGTGGGATTGGNGAATTTCTTATAGTAGAACACGAGCACTATCGCCGGGATACACAGAAGGTTGAGCAGGTGGACCGCAATAGAGATACCGATAACGTAGGAAATCAGCACCAGGTAGCGGTCGCTATGAGGCTGGTCGGCGCGATTCTCCCACTTGAGAATGAGCCAGAACACAAGCGCCGTGCAGAACGAGGAGAAGGCGTAGACCTCACCCTCGACAGCCGAAAACCAGAACGTGTCGCTCCAGGTATAAACCAAGGCTCCGCACACTCCCGAGCCGAAAATCACGAGCATCTGCGCGAGCGACACCTCGGTGGCGCCGTCGGCGACAACAAGACGCTTCACCAGNTGGGTCACCGTCCAGAANAGCAACAGGATCGTTCCGGCGCTCAGAAGAGCCGACATNGCGTTGACAGCGAGAGCCACNTGAGCCGCGTCGGNGGCGAAATTGACAAAGAAACGCGCGGCGAGCATAAAGATGGGGTTGCCCGGCGGGTGCCCTATCTCGAGTTTGTAACCTTGGGAAATGAACTCAGGACAATCCCAGAAGCTGGCNGTGGGCTCAAGCGTCAGCAGATAAGTCACTGCTGCGATGACAAACATCAGCCATCCGAGCGAATTGTTTATTATGCGATATTTCTTCATCATCTTGTTATGATAGTAGTTTTTTCTATTCAAATTTCCATGTTATGATGCCCACCTGCTCGGCAGGAGCGTCGAGGCTCACCGAGAAGCGGGAGTTGCGCGAGGCTTCGATACAGCTTTGGCGCACGGCTGAGTTTGACGCGGCGGGCGCCGTTCCGCCAACCACTTCAGGCGTTCCTACGACATATCCCTGACGGTTCACGCGCACTTTCACCTGAACCGAGCCCGAAACGGTGCTCTTGGGGCGTCCCCACGACTGAGCGGTGCGCCCTTTAAGCGTGTGTCCCGGCGCTCCCGACAGCGCTCCTGTCGAGGAGTTCCCGTTTGGCGAACCCGGAGTTCCCGAACCTTTGCTACTGCTGCTGAAGCCCGATTTCATCTTGTCCTTGATGCGCGCCTGCTTCTCAGCCTCCTCTTTCTGACGTTTTATGCGCTGCTGTTCGGCAATCTCTTCGGCGGTGGGACCCGCTTTNTCAGGCTCGGGCTTCTTTTCGACTTTCATTGGCGACTCCGCNTCCGAGGTCACNAGCGGCTGTGCCGCCGACTCGGCGCTTCCCGCATCGGCAAGATCGGCGCCATCCACCGCCGGCTCTTCTGGAGCCATCTCGGGGGCGGGCGACGAATCGTCCTGATTGGAGGGGAGCGGCATGTCGCCGAGGCGCACGAATTCGCCGCCAAACACTATCTCGCTCGAATCGACCGGCGGCCAGGTACGGTCCTCCAGCAACGACGGATCGACCTTATAATAAAGCATGGTGAGCCCCAGCAGCAACAGCAACGCTATCACCCCTGTGGACACTCCTGCTATTATGTGGTCTTTCTGCGACTGGGTCATAGAGATTCCAGAGATTGTTGCGCCACCGGAGTTTGAACAGGCTTGGTGGCAAGCACCATCTTCAAGTTGTTACGCGACCCCATGTCGAGCACCTCCACGATTTTTCCGTAGGGCACCTCCTCGTCGGCATATATCGCTATGAAACCCTCGGGCTCGTTCTGCTGAGCGAGTCTAAGGAAAGCGAGCAGAGCGTCGGGCTGGATAGAAGCCGGCTCCTCGTCGCCGAATGAAGCATAGAGGTTGCTGTCCTTGTCGATATAGACGCGTGTTCCGGGCTTCAGAGCCGTCTGCACCGAGCTTTGGGGCAGATTCACCTCAAGCGCGGTGGGAAACACGAATGTAGATGTGATCATGAAAAAGATGAGCAAGAGGAAGATAACATCGGTCATCGATGCCATCGAAAACATTGCCATCATGTCATGGGGACGTCTTAAAGCCATCGTCAGTCAATTTATTAAGCCGGCTCGTTGAGCAGATCCATAAACTCCATGGTTTTTCCCTCGAGGAGCTTCATCACTCCGTTTATACGCGCCACCAGGGCGTTGTAGGCGAAAAGAGCCACGATACCGACGGCAAGACCCGCCACCGTGGTGACGAGCGCCTCATAGATACCGCCGGCGAGAACGGTGACGTTAGCCGACGATCCGGCGTTGGCGAGAGCGAAAAACGCCTCGACCATACCCACGACTGTTCCGAGGAAGCCGAGCATGGGGGCGCCAGCGGCGGTGGTCGCAAGCCAGGGAAGCCCCTTGCCAAGGTCGGCTATTTCAAGATTGCCGGTGTTCTCGATTGCCACGAGCACATCGTTCATCGGGCGACCTATGCGGGTTATTCCTTTAAGGATGAGACGGCTATAAGGGGTGTCGGTCTTTTTGCAAAGATTCTTGGCGCTCTCTATTTCCCCCTCGTGGATATAATCCTTTATGCGTTTCATGAACGAAGCGTCCTGCTTGTCGGCACGCGATATCACGATGTAGCGCTCAATGAAGATATAAATGCTGATAAGCAGCAGAATGGCGAGAGGAATCATGATGAAGCCCCCCTTCAAGCAAAGCTCCCACACCGACAGTTCAGCCGGCTGGGCGGCTACGGTTGTAGCTATCTCGTTATCCATCACGGCGACAGTGTCGTTGATCGACTCGATTGTCTGGGCGGATATCAGGTTTAACAGTGACATATTGCGATTAATGTGTGATTGATTTACTTAATTTTTTCAGGCAAGACACTCCTTGTATTGCTTTATAGCCTCCTTCAGCCCCAGATAGAGAGCGTCGGCGATAAGGGCATGACCTATCGACACCTCGTTGAGATAAGGGATGTGGTCATGGAAATACTTCAGGTTCTGAAGATTAAGGTCGTGCCCGGCATTCACTCCTATCCCGGCGTTGTGGGCGGCGCGGCTTGCATGGATATAAGGCTCGATCGCCGCTTCGGGATTGCGGGCGTAGTTGTCGGCGTAGGGCTTCGTGTAAAGCTCCACGCGGTCAGCTCCGGTGGCGGCGGCAAGCCTCACCGTCTCCACGTCGGGGTCCACGAATATCGAGGTCCTTATGCCGGCATCCTTGAAGCGGTCCACGATCTCCGACAGGAAAGCATGGTTGGCTTTCACATCCCAGCCGGCGTTGGAGGTGATAGCGTCGGGAGCGTCAGGCACCAGAGTCACCTGCTCGGGCTTCACTTTAAGCACCAGGTCGATGAAATCGGGCGAGGGATAACCCTCGATATTAAATTCCGTCTTAACAAGAGGGCGCAAGGCAAACACGTCGTCGTGGCGTATGTGGCGTTCGTCGGGACGCGGATGTATCGTAATCCCGTTTGCGCCGAAAGCTTCACAATCCACTGCTACATGTTCGACATTGGGCACGTTCTCCCCGCGGGCGTTGCGCAATGTGGCGATCTTGTTTATGTTAACACTTAAATTTGTCATTATTAAAAACCTCAAATTTAACTTCTAAATTGTTGTTATAACGTAATTGTTTCCCGAAATATGGCGAAAAATGCCTATATTTGTAACCGTATACAACAAATGTAACTGCAAAAATAGTCAGAAATAATAAAACAACGAAAAGTTTTGACAGCAAAAGATGCCATTTCCCCACAAAATACACTTTTGACATCGTCGCCCGAGGATAAAAAAGCTGATTCCCGACTCAAAAAGCCGGTCAGCGCGTCGTCGCCGTTGACGATGGCGCTTGAGCGCATGGCGTCGGGCGAAGATGTTGTTACAGTGATCGACGATGTCACCGAAACTCCCATCGGGATTATCGACAGGGAGTCCATGATAAAAGCCCTCGCCGGGCTATTTCCGCAGCTCAACGAAAGCTCCGAACTAACCATCACCTGCCCCCCGAGCCAGTATAGCGCCTCGGCGATAGCCCACGCAGTCGAGGACGCCGACGCCCATCTGCTCAATCTCAACGTCACCGCCGGAACCGANCCCAATTCGCTCACCACCGTCATGCTCCGCGTCAATCACTCGCGCGGCGAATCGGTGGCGCGTTCACTCGCCCGCTACGGCTACGAGACTGTGGAGATAGCCACCCCGGCAGGAATGCCCGCAAGCGACATGATGGAGCGAGCACGCGCGTTCATGAGATATCTTGAAGTCTAAAAACAACACAACGGCAAAATAAATGAAGATAGCGGTATTCGGCAACACCTATCAGGAGCGCTACATCGACGGAATCGAGCAGCTTCTCGACATNCTCGCGCGACGCAACGCGCGCATNGCCATGGAGAAGTCCTTCTATGAATATCTCTCGCAGGTTCTCCCGGCGCCGCCCGCAGTCGAAGAGGTCATCGCCAGCCACAATTTCAACGCCGCGCTCGCCTTGAGCATCGGCGGCGACGGCACCTTCCTCAACACGGCGCGGTGGATAGGCTCGAAGGANATNCCTATCCTGGGCATAAACACGGGGCACCTCGGATATCTCGCCGACGCTTCAGCCGANAATTTCGACACCGCGCTCAACGANATTTTCACGGGACATTACCGCATCGAGCCGCGCGCAGTCATCGAAGCCGAATGCAGCGGAATGCAGCGCCGGCATTACGCCCTCAACGAGGTGGCGATAATGAAAAACGACACCTCGTCGATGGTCGACATGGAGGCGCTCATCGACGGCGTGAAACTCGCCGACTACCGCGCCGACGGNCTCATCATCTCAACCCCCACCGGCTCAACNGGCTACAANCTTTCAGTGGGNGGTCCCATCGTGGAGCCNCTCGCCCCGGTGTGGATCATTTCGCCCATCGCCGCCCATTCCCTCTCCATGCGCCCGCTGGTGGTGAGCGACAACAGCACCCTCGCCGTCACAACCCGCTCGCGCCGCGACTCCTACCGCATAAGCCTCGACGGAAATTCATTCTCGATGGAAGCGGGCACCACCGTCATCATGCGCCGCGCCCCATTCGTGACGAAGGTCATCAAACTCCGCGAGCACCAGTTCATCGAAACTCTTCAATCAAAACTCTTGTGGGGGGCTGACAAGCGATGAAACTCAGCCATCCCGTCATAGGACCGCTCGAAGTCACTTTCCGCAAAAACTCGTCGCGCATCAGCGCCCGCTGGAAAAACGGTGTCGCCGTCTTCTCCTTCCCCGACATCATTGACCGCCGCGAAATTCCGGGCTACATCGACCGCATGGCTGAAGCCGTGGCGGCGCGCCGTCGTGAAGTGACATTCGCCGAAAATCAGGAAATAGCTCTCTCCGGCTTCACCTTCCGCATAAGCCGCCAGTCCCATCAGCCCCGCAACGTGTGGGGAACGATACGCGGCGATGTCGCATATATCGAGGTGGGAACACAGCTCGACCTCGACACCCTCGAAGTGAAGCAAGCCGTTTCGAAAGTGATGTGCAACATCGCCCGCTCCGTGGCGCCCTCCATCCTGCTCCCCCGAGGCAGGGAGATAGCTGCCGGTCTGGGACTCGCTCCCCGGTCGTGGGCTATAATGAGCGGCTTCAAGACCATGGGGAAATGCTCGTCGCGCGGCGACATACACCTTAGTTATATATGCCTCTTCCTCACCCCNGAATTGAGNGACTACATCATCTGCCATGAACTCGCCCATCTNAGCGANATGTCCCACTCNACGCGCTTCCACGCCATCTGCAACGCCTACTGCGGCGGGCGCGAAAAAGAGCTNGTCAGAAAGCTCAACCANTTCACGTTTCCCATCCTGCGNCGNTAANNTAGTTAATAAAAGTTAAAATATTTGGCTATCCTTATATATATGTATAACTTAGCTGTCACATTATGTTTAACCAAACTATTATTTTTATGCGTAAATTTACTCTATTAGTTGCAGCGCTTGTTATCGGAGCAATGACTCAGGTAAACGCTGAACGCAAATGGAACTTCACAGACTGGAGTGCCGAAACTGTAGCTAACCTTAAAGCAGCTAACGCAAACGGCGGCGACTGGTCAGATGACGAAAAAGATAACGGAAATGCCACCGGAGACAAATGCTTCTGGCAGGTAGACGCAACCGCTGATGTAAACGCTGACGGCTATCTCACCGCTAATGGCGTGGTAATCAAAGAGCTCGAAGGACTTAAGTACACCAACACTACCAAAAACCGCTCACTTGCTATCGCAGTAGACTATCCCTCTACTTCTATAGGTACCTATCACGGAGGTGCATATCTTTGGTTGGGTGCCAGTGATATAAACTACTTCGTTATTCCCGATGTTAAGCCCGGTTCTACTATCGTTATCGGTCTTGANTCANNCAAGAACAGTGATGCTCNCGGCGTGAAGCTCTATGTAGGCGCAGGCACCGATGGCGCTGANCTCAAAGACTTGAACGGCAATGAAGTAGCTGTGCCCACAACCTATCAGGATCAGGTATGGGCAGTTCCCGCAGATGCAGCCTCTACCGACATCCAGATTGTCAACACTNACGGATGCCACCTCTACTACATCAACGTAGCTGATCCCGGCGAAACTGCAGGTGTTGCAAACATCGCAGTTGCTGAAAGCGAAAACGCCCCCATCTACAACCTTCAGGGTGTGCAGGTTGACGAGAACTACAAAGGCATCGTTATCAAGAACGGCAAAAAGTACATCAACAAGTAATCAACCGTTGATTACTGCTTTTTAAAAAATTTTTTTCAAATTCAAGAGCGTGCCAATCTCCCGATTGGCACGCTCCATTTTTACCCCACCCCCCAATCCCAACACACACAAAATGCAGGGACACGCCCAAAAGGCAGGGAGATGCCATCCAACTCCGAATCCACAAGCCTGAAAGGCTTACCCTTATGGATAACCCTCCACTACGAGCGTAGCGAGGTGTGGAGGGGAGACTGCCCCAACCCCAATCGCACTCTGCAAAGAGTGCCCCCTAAATCCACCATCATTCATGAAAAGCCTCCCCAAGTGTTCGTTCATTAATTGCAGCATATAGACTGAAGTACCGATACACAACCTGTTAGTAAGGCAGGTCTGTAGGAACAGTCAGGGCGTGACACCCTTCTCACCCCCGGCTACCGATTGCGTTTTTCCTTTGGAGGTTCAGGGGGCACTCTTTACAGAGTGCGATTGTGAGACCGCTAACCCTCCACACCTCGCTACGCTCGTAGTGGAGGGTTATCCATAAGGGTAAGCCTTTCAGGCTTGCAGNNNNGAAGCTGTGGCACATCCCGCTGTACTCAAAGGTAATGACTCCTCCGCACATTACCTCCATCCTTTAAGCATAATCAAAACCAACACAATCGGTACCGCAGAACGTATGACACCTCCCATGTACCCAATTATTTTGCTTCGGGGCGGTAGGAGTAATTGTTGCGCAGGGATTCGAAATCGGCGGGGGATTGCTTCAATGCGGCGGTGTCGGCAAGCGGATGGTAGGAGTCGAGAATTGACCGGCGCGTCACTATATCAGCGGCTCCGGGAGCGACCTCCTCGTCCATCTTCACGGGGGGCAGATTGAAATAGCGGCAAAAAGCGTCGAGCGCCATGCGGGTGGCGCGTATCTTCCCTTCGCGCGAATATCCGGCAATGTGGGGCGTGGCTATAGCAGCTTTCTCAAGCAGCTCGGGAGAAATCGCAGGTTCATTCTCCCAACAGTCAATAACGGCGGCAGCGACCTTGTCCTCATCGAGCATCTTCACCAAGGCGGCATTGTCGACGACCGATCCGCGCGCGGCATTGACAATGATGGGGCGACGACCGAGCGCCTCGCCCGCGCGGGAGTCAAAAATGTGATAAGTGGGATATTTCCCATCACGACTCAGAGGGGTGTGAAAAGTGATGATATCGCTCTCCCTGAGGATATCGGCATAGTCGCAGAAGCCGTCGGCGCCCTCGCGCTCACTGCGGGGAGGGTCGCAAAGAAGAGTCCTGAAACCCAACTGACGAGCCCAACGCTCCACGATGGATCCTACATGCCCCACTCCCACGATGCCGATAGTCATTCCCGCAGGATCGGCGGGAAAACCGGGGAGGCTGAACAGGGAAGCGAACACATATTGAGCCACCGCCGGAGCATTGCATCCCGGCGCGTTGGCAACGGTTATACCCTTGCGGCGGCAATAGTCGAGGTCAATATGGTCGGTGCCGATAGTCGCCGTGGCGATGAAGCGGCAGCACGACCCCTCGAGCAGCGCCGCATCACAACGGGTGCGAGTGCGGGTGATGAGCGCGTCGGCATCCTTCATCGCTTCGGGAGTGATCTCGTCGGCGGCAAGGTAGCTCACATCGGCGAGATGCTCAAGACACCCCTTGATAAAGGGAATATTTTTCTCGATGATAACTTTCATATAGCGAAATTCCAAAGGTAGATACCGCCATAGATGATGATGAAACACACCACCGGAAAGTAGCCGCGCTTCATCTGGTTGATGGCGAAGAAATGTCCTATCTGCACCGCCGTGCAGCAGTTGAGCATGGGGATATAGATGAACCAGTGGGTGTAATCGACAAAAAGCATCAACACCGTCGTCACCGAAAGAATTGTCCAGAAACCGTTGTAGGCTCGCGCCCTGGCATTGTAGCCGTAAATCTTGATGAGATTCCACACCCCGAGCACACACCCTATAATCAGGGTGACTGCCGTATAGACGATAATCTGAATCAGCTCATTGAGGTCGAGTACTTCAAGAACCCCCGTCATCTGGGGCAACTTGAATTCCAACGGGTTGATGACTCCGAAGCCCACGAGAATCCACAGCGGAGTGACAATGCCGAGAATCATCGCCAGAACACCCTTGAAAGAAAGGCAGCGCATCTGAAGGATACCTGCGAAAAACGCCGCCATATAGGCAAGATAGGCGTAGTCGGAAAGCGATCCGAAAGCAAGAATGCAGAACACGAGATAGATGCTGCGAGTGCGTTCAGGCTTCTGGAACGAGGCATAGAGCGGAATGACGGCAAGCAGCACAAGCAAGCAGAGCAGGGAGCCGTCAGACACCTGTCCCAACACCGACGGCTGCGCGCACTGCATGATGACAAATGTCCCGGCAAAAAGGGGCGACACCGTGCGCAAAAGATTGAAGCGCCGGTTGATGTAGATGAGCAGAAACGCCTGCATGGCGCAGATGGCGAGCGCGGCGAAAAGCGACAGCTCGGCATCGGGGATCCACTCATTGAAAGATGGGAAGCCAAATCCGTCATTAGCCGTCACGGGGGTCACGGCTCCCGCATAGAAAGCGATGACCGCAGCGACAAAAGACACGCAAAGCATTATGAAAAATGCATTGCGTGACNATACGANCCGGGTTACATCCTGCTCTTTCAAGAATCTTATTTTTTATAGTNCAATAAGTCCTGACCGATATCGCGGCGGCTNTACTTGCCGTCGAAATTGATGCGTGATATATTTTCGTAGCTTTTTGCGAGNGCGTCGGCAACAGTGTCGCCGTAGGAGCTGACCGACAGCACTCGTCCCCCCGAAGTGAGTATATTTTCCCCGTCAGCCTTTGTGCCGGCATGGAACACGATGCTGCCGTCGACCTGTTCAAGCCCCGAGATGAGCTTGCCCTTTTCATAGCTTCCGGGGTAGCCACCCGAAACCATCATCACAGTCACGGCAGGACGGGGATCGATGTTAAGGGGCAGNGAGCCGAGANNGCCATTNGCTGCCGCTACCATCAGTTCAAGCAGGTCGCTGTCCACGCGCAGCATCACAGCCTCGGTTTCAGGGTCGCCCATTCTCACGTTGTATTCAATCACCATCGGCTCGCCGTCCACGTTGATAAGTCCCAGAAAGATGAAGCCGCGATAGGTGATGCCGTCGGCGGCAAGCCCCTTCACCGTCGGCTCGATGATGCGCTGACGCACTTTCTCCATGAACTCGTCATCGGCAAACACCACGGGGCTTACGGCTCCCATGCCGCCGGTGTTAAGACCGGTGTCGCCCTCACCGATGCGCTTATAATCCTTCGCCACGGGGAGCACACGGTAATCCTTGCCGTCGGTAAGGACAAATACCGAACACTCGATGCCCGAAAGGAATTCCTCGATCACAACAGTAGCCGACGACGCGCCAAACATTCCTGAGAGCATCTCTTTCAACGCCGCCTTAGCCTCGTCGAGGTCATTGATGATGAGCACGCCCTTTCCTGCTGCGAGCCCGTCGGCTTTAAGCACGTAGGGCGCCTTGAGGGTTTCGAGGAAGCGATANCCCTCCTCGATNGTGTCGGCGGTAAAACTGCGATAGCGCGCTGTGGGAATGCCGTGGCGTTCCATGAACTGCTTGGCGAAATCCTTGCTTCCCTCCAGAGCGGCTCCCGCCCGGCTGGGACCAACGACAAGAATGCCGCGCTCATTGAAATAATCGTAAATACCCTTAACGAGAGGATCCTCGTTGCCGGCAACGATAACCGAAATATCATTAGCCTTGACAAATTCCTCGATAGCCGGAAAATCGACAGGCGAGATGTTGACATTTACGCCATATTGCGGAGTGCCGCCGTTGCCCGGAGCAATGAAGAGTTTTCCGAGACGGGGGCTTTGGCTCATTTTCCACGCAAGTGCTGACTCACGGCCACCCGAGCCCAGCAACAGGACATTTACTTTATTCATCATGCAGTTGGTTTATGTGTGATTTTATTGATTTTCGTTATTTTCCCCGCTATCGGCGTTGCCCGACTTCCACCCCTTGCGCTTTCTCATAGCCGGGAGCGAAGGCTGCCTGCCGATGATGCTCTTGAGCGCCTGTTCGTTGCGGCGGATTGCAAGCGGATTGTCGGAATTGACGGGAGCCGGCTTGGCAGGGCGCTCGTCTCTTGCCGAATCACGGCGGCGGTCATCACCGCCGCGCCCGAAGGGACGCTTCTTATATTTCTCCTCAAGGGGGCTGCGGCGACGCTCTTCCCTGCCGCGCTCATCCTTGAAACGCGGCGTGCGGCGATCATCGTCACGGAAACGTCGGTCCTCCTTCTTGAAGCGGCGGTCGCCCCGGTCTTCACGACGGTCATCACGGAAGCGGTCGCTGCTCTTGAAGCGCTCGCCGCCACGGCGGCTATCCTTGAAACGNGACTTGCGGCGGTCCTCGAAATCGTCACCGTCGCGCTCTTCCACAAACTTNCGTCCGCTCTTTCCGCCGAAACCGCGCTTGCGGGCGTCATTGCGCCACTCGGCTTCGGAGAGACGGCGCTGAGGCGCGCGTTTTGTATCTTCGGCACGCTTGTTCAGGGTGTTGCCCTCCTTTCGGAAGCTCTTGTAATCGCCCTCGAAAGTTATGTATTCGCGAAGCTCGCATTCAAGCGAGCCGTTAAGAATCTGCATTTTCACCGAGGGGGTGAGCCCGATGCGGTTAAAATACTCCTCCTTATATCCTATAATCCATGAATGATAGCCCTTGAAAACTCGTTTCAACTTGTTTCCGAGCAAGCTGTAGAGCCCCTCCATGTCATCGACCGAAATGCGTTCGCCGTATGGGGGATTGGTGACGAGCACCCCATCCTCGGGAGCCGACTCCCATTGCGACAACGGCTTTATCTCAAGCTGCACATATTTTGCCACGCCGGCTTGCTTGACATTCTTCTCGGCGATGGAGATAGCCTTGGGCGAGATATCGGCGCCGATGATGGGCACCTCCACGTCGCGCTCGTTGGAGTCATCATTGTAAAGGCTTTCAAAAAGCTCCTCGTCGAAGTCGTTCCAATGCTCGAAAGCGAAGCTCTTGCGATAGACTCCGGGATTGATGTTGGCGGCGATAAGGGCGGCTTCGATAAGGAATGTGCCCGAGCCACACATGGGATCGACAAACGGCACGTCGCCCTTCCATCCGCTCATGAGGATGATGCCGGCGGCGAGCACCTCGTTGATGGGCGCCTCGGTCTGAGCCACTTTATAGCCGCGCTTGTGGAGCGACTCGCCCGACGAGTCGAGCGACAGNGTNACCNCNGTTTNCNNNGATGTGGACNTTNATCATCACNTCGGCNTCCTGAAGNCGCACGCCCGGACGGCAGTCGGCGCCGAAACGGTCTTTGAAAAAATCGACTATTCCGTCCTTCACGCGGTAGGTGACGAAACGCGAATTGGTGAAGATGTCGGAATTCACCACCGGATCTATGGAAAAGGTTTTGTCGGGCGACATGATGGAAGTCCAGTCAAAGTCCTTGGTCATCTCATAGAGAGCGTCAGTGTCGTCGGCAGTGAATTTCACTATCGGTTTCAGAATTCTCAGCGCCGTGCGGCAGCTCAAATTGGCTTTATACATAATCTCCTTGTCGCCTTCAAAAGAGACCATGCGTCGTCCGACGGTCACATTCTTCGCTCCTATCGCGCGCAATTCGCCGGCGAGAATATCCTCAAGACCCTGAAAGGTTTTTGCAACCATTTCGTAAGTTTCGGTTTTCATCAATTCTTTAGTCTTAATATGTTATTAGCTTTTGCCTGTATAATTCTTTCTCCCGGTTCAACATCTTGAGTGACCCACACGTTACCACCGATTACCGCATTGTCGCCAACCGTTATGCGCCCCAGAATGGTGGCGTTGGAGTAGATGACCACGTTGTTGCCGATGATGGGGTGGCGCGGCACACCCTTGACCGGATTGCCGTTTTCGTCGAGATCGAAGCTCTTGGCTCCGAGCGTCACTCCCTGATAGATTTTCACGTTGTTTCCCACGATAGCCGTGGCGCCGATTACGATACCTGTCCCATGGTCGATGGTGAGCGACTCGCCGATGGTGGCTTCGGGATGAATGTCGACACCCGTCAACGAGTGAGCCTGCTCGCTTATCATCCTCGGCAGGACCGGCACGTCGAGCTTCACGAGCTCATGGGCGATGCGGTAATGACATATAGCGCGGATGCCGGGATAGCAATAAATCACCTCGCCCACTGAAAGGGCGGCGGGGTCGCCGTGATAGGTGGCGATGGCGTCGGTCTTTAGAACGCGCCTCAACTCGGGCAAGCGGCTTATGAAGATGTCGGCTTTCTCCTCGGCAACGCGCCGCGCGTCGAAAATAGAGCCGTTCAGGCTTATACCGGCATGAATCTGATGGGCAAGGCAGCGGTGAAGCTTCTCGATCCACACCCCCATGAAGTCACGGATGTTTTCACACCCGGCATCATGGTCGCCGAAATATCCCGGAAAAACGATGGCGCTGGTAAGATCCACAATTTGCCGCGCCGCTTCATGGGAAGGAAGAGGACCGCGGTGACAAAGCGAGGCGCATATACCGTCAAGACTCTCTTGCGATGAAAGAGTGTCGGCAGCGTCCCGCAGGATGTCGTCATGATGTCGGTTGTCAGAACTCATAAAATATTATGCAAATTTACACGAAAAACTCTTACCATACAACAAATAATCTCACAGAAGATTTTCAAATTACACGTGAAAGGCTTCGCAGTACGGCAGAAAATCCTTATTNTTGTNANGTTAATTTGAATCATTANGAAAATAGCGATAATAGGATATGGCANAATGGGCAAAGCCATCGAAAGCATAGCCCTGCAACGCGGACATGAAATAGTGTGTAAAATCGACGCCGACAATCAGAACGATTTCGACTCGGAAGCATTTGCCGCTGCCGACGTGGCTATTGAATTCACCACCCCGGCGACAGCCGTCGCCAACTACAAGCGCGCGTTCTCGCGCAGAGTGCCGGTAGTGTCGGGCAGCACGGGATGGCTCGCCTCGATGCCCGAAATCAAAAAAATGTGTGAAGCAGGCGAAGCCACTTTCTTCTGGACCTCCAACTTCTCGCTGGGCGTGAACATCTTTTTCGCGGTCAACAAGTATCTCGCCTCGCTCATGGCGGGACTGCCGCAATACACCCCCTCGATGACCGAGATACACCACATCCACAAGCTCGACCATCCCAGCGGCACGGCAATCACCCTCGCCGAAGGAATCATGGACAAGGACAACCGCATAAAGAGCTGGACCGAAGCCGATGAATGCGCCCCCGACCAGCTCCACATCACCGCCGAGCGCGAGGGCGAAGTGCCCGGAACCCACATAATCAACTGGGACAGCGAAGCCGACTCGATCACTATCGAGCATCGCGCCAAGTCGCGCATGGGATTCGCTCTCGGAGCAGTGATAGCCGCCGAGTGGACCTGCGGCAAAAAAGGATTTCTCACGATGGACGAGATGATGCGCAGCCTCATCGCCAATCCGTCGCTCCTCGACATCATAAAATAAACGCAATGACAACGAAACCATCTTTTTCCGACGATTTCAAGCGCAGAGTCAAGGAAGTGAAGCCCACCCGCTGGATACGCTTCACCATCGTGGCTCTCATTTTCATAGCCTGGGTGGCATGGCTTGGCAGCTGGTGGGTGCTCATCTTCCTGCTGCTGCTCTTCGACATCTACATCACCGGCTACATTCCTCTCACGTGGTGGAAAAAAAGCAAAAGCAAGACAGTGCGCTCGGTAATGAGCTGGGTCGACGCAATCCTCTATGCGCTCGTGCTGGTCTATTTCGTGTTCACTTTCATAGGGCAGAATTACCAGATACCGTCGTCGTCGCTTGAAAAATCGCTTCTCGTGGGCGACTACCTGTGGGTGAACAAGACCGCCTACGGACCGCGCGTGCCGATGACCCCCATCCATTTCCCGCTCGCGCAACACACGCTGCCCATCATCAACACCAAGAGCTATATCGAAAATCCCCAGTGGAAATACAAGCGCCTAAAAGGACTCGGCAAGGTGGAACGCGGCGATATCGTGGTGTTCAACTTCCCCGCCGGCGACACCGTGGCGACAAAAATGGAGAACCCCGACTACTACACGCTGGTGAACATGTTCGGGCGATTCGCTGTCCATAACAACAAGGAGCAATTTGGCGACATCATCTATCGCCCCGTTGACCGCAGGGAAAACTACGTGAAGCGCGCTGTGGGGCTCCCCGGCGAGACAATATCGATTGTCGACGGAGTGATTCACATCGACGGCGAGCCTATTCCGCAGCCTAAAAACGTGCAGTTCAACTACTTTTTCCAGCTCAAAGACGGCACTATGACCGGCGAAGACTGGGACAAGCTCGGTATCAGCATGGATGACCGCCACATGGTTCCCCTCTCGGTGGAGGATATTGAAAACGTAGCCTCCAACGGATTCACCGTGCGCGAAGACGGCTCTGTTCCCCCCATCTATGCCGCGCCGCTCACCCCGGCGATGGTTGAGACGCTCGAAGCCGACCCCCGTGTGAGCAACGTGATGAAGGTTCCGGCATCGGAATCGACTCCGCTGTTCCCTGAAAACGTGTCGGCGGGATGGACCCGCGCCGATTACGGCGAGCTGTGGATACCCAAGAAGGGCGCCACTATCGAGCTCACGCCGCGCAACTGGGAGATTTACAATCGCTGCATCCGCAACTATGAGGGGCACAATGACGCCTACATAAAGGACGGCGTGGTCTATATCGACGGAAAGCCCGCGAAAACCTACACCTTCGACATGGACTATTATTTCATGATGGGCGACAACCGCGACAATTCAGCCGACTCGCGCTACTGGGGTTTCGTGCCCGAGGACCACATCGTGGGCAAACCCTGGAGGGTGCTCGTCTCCTTCGACAAGGACAAGAATCTGTTCAACGGAGGCATCAGATGGAACCGAGTGTTCAAAGCGGCAAATCCCGATAAAGAGTGACGGCATGGGAGAATACCCTCTCGTCATGTTTCCCGATAAAACCCTCACGCTGCCTCCGGTCTACTGCGGCAGCGTGAGGCGCTATGCGGCAATCGCCGCTTTCGGCAATTCG